>DAOMZK010000001.1:0-26370 GCA_035438035.1 Cyclobacteriaceae bacterium
CGAACCAGGTTGCGCGATTGGATGGCAGGGCAGATGTCATCGATGAGAGATTGTTCCTGGGGAGTCATCTATTCTGTGCTCAGGGATCCACCCGCTCTACAATCTTCCCTGTCTTCTTATTTTTTAAAATAATTTTCTTCGCACCATAGTGCGTCATTTCTTCCTTGACCAGATAGTGTTCAGCATCATACGACTCGAGGTGACTGTCTTTGGTAACCCCTTCACGTCCTCGCCATACATCCAACACAACTGGCTCCCACAACTTTGTTTTAGCCGATTTATATGCTGCATCTAAAATTGCATTCACGATATAACCATCATAAAAAGTTTCTCGCGGTGCAGTCTTGCTTTCCATCGCATTGAACATATCCATGAACATATGGTTGTACCCCAACTCATTCAATTCATCCCCGACTGGGAAAACCCAGCCTGTATTACTTTCTGATTTTTCAGCAATGTATTTGGCGCCTTTTCCGGTGGTGAACATATCGAACCCAGTCCGTAAAAACCCGTTCGTCCAGATCGTTCCCTCTGTTCCCATCACCTCGTCTCGCAAATCAAGTCCGCCGCGGAAAGTCCAGCTCACTTCAAACTGACCGATTGCACCGTTTTCGTATTTAACCAAACCAATTGCATGATCTTCCGCATCGATTGGTTTCACCTGGGTGTCCGCCCAGCACATCACTTCCAGGGGGCGGATGTCTTTGCCGATGTACGTCCGGGCAATTTCTACACAGTGGCAACCGAGATCAAGGATAGCACCGCCGCCGGCTTGTTCAATATCCCAAAACCAGTCGCTGTGGGGCCCGGGATGGGTCTCCCGGGATTTGGCCCAAAGGATTCTACCCAGTGCGCCATTTTTTACACTTTCGTAAGCCTTTAGAAATTTGGGTGTGTACACGAGGTCTTCCAGGTAGCCATTAAATACTCCAGCCTTCTCAACGGCCTCGAGCATCCGTTTGGCTTCAACCGCATTTCTTCCAAGTGGCTTCGTGCAGATCACTCCTTTTTTGTGCTTGCAGCACAGCATCACGGCAGTTTCGTGGAGATTGTTGGGAAGGGAAATACAAACTACATCTACTTCCGGCCGGTTGATGGCCTCTTCCAGTATAGTCGTGAAGAAAGGGACTTTATAGTCGACGGAAAATTTTTTCGCACTCTCCGGCTTACGCGAATACACGGTTACAATTTTGTCTCTACTCCTGTAGCCCTGAAGTGAATCGGCATAAAACCTGCCAATAAAACCGGAGCCAAGCATTGCAATGTTCATGATTGTGGTTCGATTTTTTCCTTAAAGAATAAAACAAAATAAATTAGTACGGCTGCACCAATATAGATGGGTACATACCAGATTGATTTCCATTGATGAACACCGGCAATAGTATAATAGTCTGTTGTAAATCCGGAGAACCAGGTGCCGATGAACATTCCAGCACCGTAAGTCGCAAAGGTGAATAGTCCCTGCGCTGCATTCTTGATTTTTTCTCCCGCTTTTTTTTCAGTGTACATGTAGCCGGTTACAAAGAAGAAATCATAACAGATGCCATGAAGAATGATGCCGGCATAGATCATCCAGAGATTAGCGTGGATATCACCAAACGCAAAGCATAGGTATCTCAATATCCAGGCAGTCATCCCCAACAGCAGCATTTTCTTTACACCGATGCGATTGAAAAGAAAGGGAATAGCGAGGATGAAAGCAGCTTCAGACAATTGACCAAAAATCATTTTGCTGGCTGCACTTTCCATCCCAATTTCATTCAGGAAGACATTGGCGAATCCATAATAGAATGACAGGGGAATGCAAACGAGGATGGCGGCAATAAAAAATATGAGATAAGCTTTGTCTTTCAACAGAACAAACGCATCAGACCCCAATACTTTTGAGGCGGAAACAACTTCTTGTCCCCTGGGCGGAGTGTTGGGTAATATGAAACTCATGAGTCCCAGTGCTGCAGACATGAAAGCCGCCATGTAAAATGTCGAAGAAGTCTTTTCAATGTCCAGGAATCCAATCATCAGTCCGGCAAGAATCCATCCGAGTGTGCCAAATACCCTGATCCAGGGAAATTGTTTTCCGGGATCGGTCATCTGGTGAAAAGCAATGCTATTGCTCAATGCAATGGTGGGCATGTAAAGCAATGCATAAACCAGAATCACCCAGTAAAAAGCACTATTGGAATTAATTGTAGTGGCGAAATATAGGAGTGCTGCTCCAGCAAGGTGTAAAAATCCCATAATTCTCTCGGCAGCGAAAAACCGGTCTGCAATCAACCCGATAAAAAATGGCGAGATCATCGTAGCGATAGCCAGCGCGCTATAGGCTGCACCAATCTGAACTCCGCTGGAATGGAGGAACACTGACATATACGTTCCCATGGTGACATACCAGGCGCCCCAGATAAAATACTGAAGCAACATCATGAAGGAGAGTTTTATGAAGGCAGAGGTGCTGATAGGGTAATTGTTTTGGGAAATTTATAGAATCAAATCAAGAAAAGCCACGCTGGGAGGATGACATCATTCTCTAAACATTTACAGCAGGTTCTGGGTATTGGGTCTTGGCTGGTTCGCTGTTATTTGAAAATTAATAGTGCTCAGCGAAGCAACTTCCGGTTGAAATGGGTTGGGATTAACCAGAACCCAAGCCCAAGTACCCAATCCCGTTACATCTTCTCTTTCCCGGGAACCTTCACGACTTGTGGTTTGTAGCCGGATTCTTTGAAAAGCCGCTGTGCATCTTTCATCTGCATGAGTTGTGGGAGTGATATTGTGCTATGCGTCTCCATATAGTGTTTCACAATCTGCCACCCGACCCATGTTCCAATGCGACCCGGACATTGTTCACCTACTTCAATCGTCTTGGGTCGTTCGGCAATATATTTTTGTTTGATGAGATGACTTGTGGCAAACAATACTTCATCTTCGACGAGACGCGACCAGATGAGGCTTTCATATTCGCGTGATCCTTCAATTTCCGGCGCAGTATATCCAATGAGGACGCTATCAGGAGTACAGGGCAGCATGGACTTTGCAAAGTAGAAGGCCTTGCCGTAAGTGACCATATCAGCCAGCACAGTTTTGTCTGCAGGATCGGTCGGGTTAATATGACCTTCAATGCCTGTAAGCAGAAATACAGAGGGCACAATAAAATTTTTGTTGTATCGCCGGAGCATGTATTGGTACATATTATTAGGCCGGAATCGGGAGCCGTCACCAAGAAAATAATCCAGTCCGATAATCACCAGTGAGTCGCTGACAAATAAATCGCTCTCCATTCCCGTGACGACGGTCTGGATTTTTGGGATGGCCATATCCGGGTAATAGTATTTAAGATTCGCGTAGGCATTTTCGAACTCTTTTTTCAGCTCGCTTCCGCCGCCATAAATGCGGTGGGTTTCCATCAAAAGGGTGTCCAGGTATGGATTGGAGAATCGGGAGTAGAGTTCATTGATAAAAACGGAATCATTTTGATAAGCCGACCGACTGAAAAAGACGTCACGAACCACGCGATGACGGTCAAGAAACCCCACCAGTTGTGATTTGCTGGTAATGGCCGGCAGAGAGTCTTCCAGCGATTCGAAAGTGAGATTGATTTTTATCGATTGGGTGTCTGGAGTAAACACACATTTTTCTTCTGTTTTGTCGGTACAAGCTGCGGCTACCAGGCAGCAAAAAATGAATCGGAATACCATTCTCATGAAGCGAAGATCAGAATTTAATAAGATTCTTCTTTATTTTTCGGAGTTATCCAAAATGGACGCCATGTTGTACCGAAATTCTTAAATTTAGACCTGACGTTTGTAGTATGATCGGTCAACGTCCATGAACATCGCCGGATGAAGCCAGTATGAATGATCTTAAACACATCGCTATTTCAGGAAATATAGGGTCTGGCAAGACTACGCTGGCCGAAAAACTGGCCAAGCACTACAACTGGACGCCGCTCTATGAATCAGTGGATCACAATCCCTATCTCAAGGATTTTTATTCTGATATGACGCGTTGGGCTTTTCATTTACAGATTTATTTTCTGAACAGCCGTTTTAACCAGGTACACCAGATTCGCAACAGCACGAGGACCATAATTCAGGATCGCACCATCTATGAAGATGCCAACATCTTTGCCGCCAACCTTCACAAAAGTGGAAATATTACCGATCGTGACTATCAGAGCTATCTCGATATTTTCAATTCGATGATTCACTTTGTCCAGCCACCTGACCTGTTGATTTATCTTCGTGCCGATATTCCCAAACTTGTTCAGCAGATTCAAAAACGAAACCGGGATTTTGAATACAACATCAAACTTGAATACCTGAGAACCCTGAATGAACATTACGAGCAATGGATAGCTGGATACAACAAGGGAAAACTGCTCATCATCGACGTTAACAATCTTGATTTTGTTGAACGTATTGAGGATTTTTCATTTATCGTCGGCAAGATTGAGCTCGAGCTTAACAGTTTGTTCAGCGATCTGACACCGAACCTGGCGTCCGCCATGCGAGGGAAGACCACGTTATTTTCCTAACCGGTCCAATTGCCGTTCATGAAAGCCCTCACCATTCACGGCAAACACCAGATTCACTACGAATCCATTCCCGATCCTGAAATTCTGCTCCCCACTGATGTCATTGTCAAAGTAAGGGCGTGCGCGATTTGTGGTTCTGACCTGCATGTCTATCATGATGTAGAAAAGGGAATTGACGATGGCACAGCAATGGGTCATGAATTTACCGGTGAGATTGTGGAGATGGGATCTGCAATCAAAACTCTTCGGCAAGGCGATCGTGTGATGAGCCCGTTTACGACAAATTGCGGTCAGTGCTTTTATTGTAAGATAGGATTGACCTGTCGCTGCGAGAAAAGTCAGTTATTCGGATGGGTTGAAAAAGAAAGAGGACTTCAGGGGGGCCAGGCAGAATATGTACGGGTTCCTCTTGCTGACGCTACGCTCATGAAAATTCCTGATGGAATCTCATGGGAGGAAGGCCTCTTGCTGGGAGATGTCATGGCAACCGGATTTTTCTGCGCCCAACAGGCAGAAATTAAACCACAAGGCGTGTATGCGGTGGTTGGATTGGGCCCGGTGGGTCTGATGACTGTCCTGGGTGCAAAGGAGGCGGGAGCAGAAAAAGTATTTGCGCTGGATTCAATTCCCGAAAGGATGATGATGGCAAAACAATTTGGGGCCGATGTAATTGATATCAGCAATGCCTATCCACTGGAAGTAATTCGTGAAGCAACGCAAGGACGGGGTGCCGATGCCGTGATGGAGGCAGTCGGAAGCGGATCAGCGGTGCGATTGGCAGTCGAGTTGGTTCGACCCGGTGGAATTATTTCCTCAGTGGGGGTATGCAATGATGTGCATCTTGCATTTTCCCCCGTGGAAGCCTACAATAAAAATCTGACTTACAAGATCGGAAGATGCCCCGCCCGGCACATGATGGATAAATTGACCGCTTTGGTGTTAAAAAGGAAATACCCGATTACGTCAGTCTTTTCTCATAAAATGAATCTTTCAGAAGGCGCAAAAGGCTATGATATTTTTGCCAATAAGAAAGACAACTGTTTGAAAGTGCTGTTACGGCCTGATTGATTTGATCAACCCTGTCAACGGAAAACCTTTTAGCACATTCCATTTTTTCCCGTTGTGTTTGAGGAGGCTTATTTTGTCAGCCAGGAAATTCCCATCGAACGGTTTGCCTTTGAACTCGTTGCGGGCCAATTCGAACTGGGCTTTTCGCAAATCACGGAAGGCCAGGGTGATGTGAGGATGAAAAGGAAGGTCTTTGTAGTCCGCATTCAACAATCCAAGTTCCTGCCGACAGAATTTTTTCAAAGACAACTGCAACCTCTCAAGTTCTTCAGAAGGGTTGACGTGAATGAAAACCACCCTGGCGGGAAAAAAACCAAAGCCATTAAGTGCTACCGACACGGACCGTTGGGTAGAAGAATAATTTTCAAGCGCAACCTGCAATTCAGTTTCTTTATCGGTCCTCCATTCAAACGGCATGTGCAGTGTGATGTGAGGTGGTGAATTCAACGCGCCTTTACTTTGATATTGCGCGCTGAAATAAATCTTTAATTCCTGCGCAAGACTGGCCAATGGTTCCGGGGGAACAATCGCAATAAAATATTTGTCCTTGCGAACCGGCATAAAGGGGCGAGGGAAATGTCTATTTCAATTCCTTCAGGTACAATTGAATCGTATTTTCCAGTCCGAAGTAAAGGGCATCACAAATCAAGGCATGCCCGATTGACACTTCATCGAGATCCCGAATGGTTTGTTTCAAAAACCGGAGATTGTTCAAATCGAGATCGTGGCCGGCATTTAATCCCAGGCCCAGTTTTTTTGCTATGCTTGCAGCTTCAACATAAGGAGCAATGGCTTTTTCCCGATCGGAATGATATTGGGAGGCGTAAGGTTCGGTATACAATTCGATCCGGTCGGCACCTGCCCGGGATGCTCCATCAACCATCTTTGCAGACGGATCAACAAATAAGGACACCCGTACACCAAGACCCTTGATTGTTTCAATCGTTCTTTTCAGGAAGGCTGCCTGGCCAATGGTATCCCACCCGGCATTGGAGGTAATCGCATCAGGCGGATCTGGAACGAGTGTTGCCTGGGTGGGCCTTACTTCATGAATGATTTTCATGTAACGTTCATCCGGATACCCTTCAATATTAAATTCTGTGGTGACCACATCTTTTAGCCGGATTACATCACTATAGCGAATATGCCGCTCGTCGGGTCGTGGATGGACCGTTATGCCCTGGGCACCGAACCTTTCACAATCGAGCGCCGTTTTGATAACATCCGGATTGTTGGCTCCTCTTGCATTGCGGAGCGTGGCAATTTTGTTGATATTGACACTGAGTCGCGTCATATTTTGATGATCGGCTTCGTTAGATAACTTTGAAGCGAAAATACATAAAACATGTCACTGAAATCCACCATTGATAACGACATCAAGAAAGCGATGCTCGCCAAGAACAAGGAAGAACTCGAAGCACTTCGTAGCATCAAGTCGATGATTCTTCTTGCGGAAACAGAAAAGGGAACGGTCGCGGAAATTTCTTCCGAAACTGAAAGCAAGCTGCTGATGAAAGCAGCGAAGCAACGCAAGGAATCGGCAGAAATTTTTCAAAAAGAAGGACGCCAGGATCTGGCTCAGCGTGAAAATCTTCAACTTGAAATTATCAGCAGGTACTTGCCTAAACAGCTTTCAGAGACAGAAGTCACAGATGAACTTAAAAAAATTATTGCACAGACAGGCGCAAAGGGACCCCAGGATATGGGCAAGGTGATGGGAACAGCCACAAAGACGCTGGCAGGAAAGGCCGATGGCAAAATGATTTCTGAAATTGTGAGAAAACTCCTCACCGCTTGAGCAAAGCCGATATTGCCATATTGATAGTAGCCCTTTTGGGAGCCTGGAGTGGCTACAAGGAAGGATTCCTGATGGAACTCATTTCTCTCGCAGCAATTCTTCTCGGCGTCTTCGGAGCATTTAAGCTGATGGGAGCGGCCATGTTGTATTTGCAAGATCATTTTAATGCTGATAAAGCCACCCTTCCCTACATTTCTTTCATTGTCGTTTTCATCATCATTGTCATCCTGGTGCACTGGCTGGGACGAATGGTCAAAACTTCGATTGATAAATCATTTTTGGGAAGTGTAGACCAATCGATGGGAGCAGCCCTGGGTGCCTTCCGGACATTGTTTATGCTCAGCGTTGCCATTTGGATTATGGATTCTTTAAAGTTTTCGTTGAATTCTGAGTGGACGGATGATTCATGGTTGTATCCATTTACGGCCAAGCTGGCACCGAAAGCAGCCGATTGGCTGGGGGGATTTATCCCGGTTTTCAAAGAAATATTTCCACAGTTCTAATAAATATCGTGACTACGGGTAATTTTTAGTTACTTATCAACCGAAATACCAGACAATGGCCCTGAACGTTAAAGAGCAGGATGGATTTAAGTTTGTGGACGAAGGCAAGGGGCAAGTCCTGATGTTGCTTCACGGCCTCTTTGGGGCGCTGAGCAATTGGGAAGATGTGGTCAGTCGTTTTTCGGTAAACTTCAGAGTGGTTATTCCCATGCTTCCCATTTATGAAATGCCAATCAAGGAGGCTGGCCTCGAAGGATTGAGAAAATTTGTGGAGGATTTTGTCGCGTTGAAGCATCTGGACAAAATGATCATTATGGGGAATTCGTTGGGTGGACATGTGGGATTGTTATACACACTACACAATGCGCAGAAAGTGGATAAGCTGGTGCTGACAGGAAGTTCGGGATTGTTTGAAAATACCATGGGCGGATCGTATCCACGTCGCGGAAGCTATGATTATATCCAGGAAAGGGTGGCGTATACGTTTTATGATCCAAAAGTTGCTTCTAAGGAATTAGTCGACGAAGTTTTTGAGACGACCCGGAGCATCCCGAAATGCATGCGGATCGTTGCCATCGCAAAATCAGCACAGCGGAATAACCTGGCCAATGATTTACCCAAGATATTGGTTCCCACATTGCTGGTATGGGGATTAAATGATACCATTACACCTCCCATGGTGGGGTATGAATTTAACCGGCTGATTCCAAATTCAGAATTGCATTTCATCGACCACTGCTGCCATGCACCCATGATGGAACATCCGGAAAAATTTAATCAGATTGTAGAAGAATTTCTGGCCGCAACTTTGCAGAGAAGCAGGGAAGAAGCAGTTAGTTAAATATATATGATTGCTGAAGAATTGATCAACCACATGGTTCCGCCGTTAAAGCTGACGGATGATGCGCACAAAGCCATTGTGTGGATGGAAGAATTCCGATGCAACTATCTTCCCGTGGTGGATGGTGAAAAACTACTTGGATTTATTTCCGAAGAGATTATTCTGGAATCCAATGCCATAGAGAAAAATCTTGCCGATTTCGACCTGGTCGGCAAAGGATGTGTGGTGGGGTTGGAATCTCATTTCTTTGATATCCTGAGGATAGCAGGGGAGCACAAATTGAATATTGTGGCGGTGCAGGATGAGGAAGGGAAATATGTGGGTATCATTACGGTTCAGGATATAATGGCATCTTTCGCCCAAACGGCATCGATCCAGATGCCCGGAGGAATCCTGGTACTTTCCATGGACCTGATTGACTATTCACTCGCTGAAATCAGCCGCTATGTGGAGGAAAATAATGCCAAAATCATCAGCAGCACGATGGTGGACGATCCGTTGGACAAAGGGAAAATCAAACTGACGCTAAAAATCAATCAAATGGATCTTTCCCGGATCGTGGCTACCCTCGAAAGATTTGGATACCGCGTGATCGGCCGTTACCAGGAAGCGCCGCACGACGATGACAGCAAAGAAAGACTGGACATGCTGATGAAGTACCTCAACATGTAAGCAGTTCACTGTTATTCGCGTTCCCTATTCACTTTTTAAATTATCTACTGGATTGACAAAGGCTGCCCGCCAGGTTTGTGATCCGATCGTTATTCCGCCAAAAGCAATAAGTGCAATGACACCAGTTAAAATGGTTTGTGCATCAACAGAAACATGATAGGCAAGTTGTTCCAGCCACAGGTTGTTGAGAAAATAGGCAGCCGGGACAGCAAGTAAGATTGCAATCAGGATAATAACGAAGAATCCCTTTGAGAGCAGATAGATGAGCGACCCATTACTGCTGCCCAGTACCTTGCGGATGGATATTTCTTTTATGCGCGATTCGGTAGTGTAAGTGGCCATACCCAGTAGCCCCAGGCAAGAAATGAGAATAGCCAGGAAGGAAATTACGCTGAGAATGCTGACGAGATCGCCGAAGATAATATCGTAAATCTTGTGAACTTCACCCTTGAAGTCCTTGTAATCCACCTTTAAAGATGGATTAATCGCAGTCCATGCAGTTTCAATAGTTTTGCCGGCGGCTTCAAATGTTCCTGTATATTTTATTTGCAATAGCTCGAAGCTTTCTGGCCAGTAAACAAGTGCCATTGGCTCAATTTTTTCCATGAGCATGGCATGATTGTAATCTTTTACGACCCCAATAATTTGTGTTCGAGTAGAATCAGTTTTGCGAATAATTTCCTGACCGATGGCCTCTTCCGGTGTGTTGAAATGAAATGCCTTGACTGCGGACTCATTCAGCACAATCAGATTTTTATTTGAATTCCCATTCTCCTTTTTAAAATAACTCCCCGTTACAAGACTCACTTCCATATTGGTCAGATAATCTTCATCGACAGCATAGTAGGCAATATCAGTCCATTCTTTTTCTTCCAGTGACTTTTTAAAGCTTTCACCATAGGTACTCCCTGCAGCCGGAAGATGAGAAACCGCTGAGATATTTTCGATGTTGGGATACTTTAGCAGTTCTGTTTTGATCGTTTCCGGTGATGCGTTGCTTAAACTCACAATCATTTTGTTATCCATGCTAAAGCCGTGGTCGGCGCGCAGAAAGAGCTGAAGCTGGTTGAAGACAACAATTACTGATAAGATGAAAACCAGGGAGAATGTGAACTGTGCAATGAGCAGCCCCTTGCGCAAACGGAAATTGGAGAAGAGCTTTATGGTATTCAGACTTTTCAGCACTTTCACGGGCTGGAACCCACTCAGGACCACGGCTGGGAAAAATCCTGCCATGATGCCGACCACCACGGCGAAGAGCACAAAAATGAGATAGATGAAAGCATTGCCCTCAAGATCCCAGCGCATAAATCGGGCGAAACTCAACTGCATCATCAGGGGCTTTAGAATCATGATAAAACCTACGGATAAGAGCAGTGCTATCATTGCCACCATGATGGACTCGGACAAAAACTGCAAAAAAATCTGCCATCGGGCGGCGCCCGTCACTTTTCTGACACCGATCTCGCGCGCACGGGTAAGGGACCGCGCAATTGACAAATTGGTGAAATTAAAGCAGGAAGTAAGCATCACGATTCCAGCTAAAGCGGTGAAGAAATAAACAAATATCCATGGCAAAACAGGACCAATGGCATTGTTCATGTTTGCACTGGGCGTAATACGCATGAGTTGCTGAGGAACGTATTTTATTTTTCTTTGCGTGTCCGGATTGGTGATGTTGCTAAAATGTTTTTTCTCAATCTGTTCAAGATAGGCCCGAAGATCATCAGGCGATTTCCCCTCTTCAAGCAATACGTATACCCAGCCAGCAGTAAAATTATACCAATTATCAACTTGCTTAAACCGATGACTCTTGTCAAAATCATTGTTTATGCTCGCGGCGGCCGCCAAGCTTTTGACAGTAGCCATACTGGCGAAAGCATCAAAGGCGATGTGCGTTTTATGATTGGTATCTTTAAATATGCCGGTAACTTTGTAAGGACCATCATTCCCGACTTTAAACATTTCCCCGACAGGATTCTCTTCCCGGAATAATTTTCTGGCCGTCTTTTTTGTCAACACCACACTGTAAGGCTCTATCAATGCAGTCCTGGGGTCACCATACTCAAGCTCATACTCAAAAATTTCAAGAACTTCCGGATCGGCGTAATATCCAGCCAATGGAATGTTGACATTTTGATCGACTCCCAGCCACATATTGCCAAAGCCGCGCATGATACGAACGGATTTTTCCACCCCGGTATAATTCTCAATCAATTCATTTTTCAAAGGCAGAGTAGTGGTGGCGGTTTCGTCACGCTGCGCACCGCTTCTTTCAAATGGGATACTGTTAATTCTATAGATGCGTTCCCTTCGGGTATTATATCGGTCATACGTCATCTGATCAGCCACCAGCATGATGATTGCCATGGACAACGCCATGGCGATGGCCAATCCAAAAATGTTGATAAATGAAAAAAATCGGTGACGGGACAGACTGCGGAAGGCGGTCTTTATGTAGTTGTAAAACATATGTTTGGGATTATGAGAATGAAAAAGCCGCTGATGAGACGGCTTTGGCGAAGGAAGACTTCACAATGGCTCAGTTGGGATCTTTCTTTACCATGAAGTAATAGATCAGAAACCCAAGAGAAACAGACAGGGCAAACAATCCGTATGGCAGCGGAGATTGTGGTCCAAATGGAATGTATTCCATCATAATAAGTGCAAGTCCGGCAAAAAAGATGATCAATCCCCACTTCAGTGAAGAATGTTTATTTTCAGAAGACTGTTGCTTAAAAATGGATTGTGTGTCTTCATTGACGTATCCTTTTTCAATCATTTTCTTTTTGAGAATATAGTTGGTTAAAACGGTTACAAAGAAATAGACGGAAGCCCCAAAGGTTCCCATAATGGTGATGGGCATTAAAACGTCTCTCAAAGCATGATCCATAAGTATTGTTTTTAAGTTTTGACAGGTAAGACACTGGACAAGTCCGGGATGTTGCAGTCCGGAGAAAGAATTGCAAAAAGGTCGTGAATTGATGGAATTGGGTATTGAATGGATCGACTGAAGAGAAAATTATCCGTAAACCCTGCAACACTTGAAAAGAAATTGGTGTCCAACCCCATAATGACAGATGATCAGGCATTGATCTCCAGGGTAAGAAATGGAGATCAGCAAGCGTTTAAAATGCTGATCAAACAGCATCAGCGCCTGGTAGCTCACATGGTCGGAAGATTGATTAAACAGTCTGAAGACCGGGAAGAAATCTGTCAGGATGTTTTTTTAAAGGTTTTTGAGAAGATTTCAGAATTTGGTTTTCAATCCAGATTAAGCACCTGGATTGCCACCATAGCGTACAGGCATTCAATTAATTGCCTGAGGAGGCAGAAAATTAAATTCTCTGAAATACCAGAAGAGCATGAATGGTCGGAGCGTTTTGTGGAATCGGACGACCCGGGCAACCTGTTGATCGACAAAGACCAGGAAGAATGGATCCTTAAACTGATTGACAGGCTTCCGCCACAGTATAAGGCCGTTCTGATGCTATACCACCTGGAGGGCATGAGTTATGCTGAAATAGGAAGTGTCACTGAAATGCCTGAGGGAACAGTCAAAAATTATTTATTCAGGGCCAGAAACCTGTTGAAAGAAAAAGTTAAACAGTACATTGACAAAGAGAATGCTGCATGAGCGAAGAAGAAATCCAGAATAAAATTGAAAACGGATGGGTTGGAGAAGGCCCTGACGCAAAAGCTTATCAAAGGATTTTTGATGTACTGAAGAAGGAGCCGGATTTTCAATTACCTGCTGACTTTGCAGATAGTGTGATTGCAAAATGGCAGCCGGCGCAGATAACTTCCTCAAGCCGGGAGATTTTCTGGATTTTCATTGGAGTTGCTGCATTTACTATTGTGCTGGGCATTGCGGTCGTCCTTACGGAATTCACACTAAACTTTGGAGCACTTAAGTTCTTATCCGATCACTCAGGATTGATGATCTTTGGAATCGTTTTTGTCTTAACGCTTCAATGGATTGATAAACGATTCGTTAAGCGGACATCTTTTAATTAGAAATAGTCCTTGTCATCAGCCTGTACACTACTCCGCCGAAATAGTTTCTCGGCGCGGCAGCATTGTAATACCTTCCTCCAACAGCATTCAAATCATTTCCCAGGCTGTATTTCTGATCGAGCGCATTGTCGATTCCTGCAAAAAACTCCAAAGGTATTTTTTTAGATAAGACATATCCCAGCCGCCCTCCCACAAGAAAATAATCAGAGGCATATTCACTGTTGGCGTCATTCAGCGGAATCTTGTCAGTATAGTTGGTGGTGAAGTTAAAGTATAAGCCATTTTTCAGCCGTATATCGGCTCCGCCAACAAGTATGTTGGGAGATACTCCCGTGATGGCGTTACCAGAATAATTTACACCATCATTTATATAGGTTGTAAATCGATACAGATTGTAAGTATAACTCGTCCAGACTTTAAGATGAGAGACTTTATCGCCGGTTAGCCGTGGAAACCAACTTAGCATTACCTCAGCACCTTTTTGTGAAGTCAGCCCCGCATTCACAAAATAATCCGCACCGCTGGCATCTCGCTGAATCACGATCGCATCGTGCAATTCAAAATTGTATAACGCAAAGTTGAAGTCAAGCTGGCGGAAAAGCGTTCCCTTCATTCCCATTTCGTAACTCGTACCGCGTTCTGCATTTAATGTGTTGTTGAAGGCAGCCGTCGAAGGCCGGACTTCTGCAAGTGTAGGAGGAGAAAATCCGTTGCTGATATTTCCGTAAACAGAAAGCATGGGCGTAATTTTCTTGAGCAACGCGATGCGCGGACAAAAAACAGGATCAAAATTTCTTGTCTGCTCAACTTCAGGGCTTACTGAAATTCGCGTCAATTTATAGTTGACGAAATTTCCACTGGCGCCAAGCGTAAGAAAGAAATTTTTAGGTAACTCAAGGTCCACCTGGCCAAATCCCAGAAATAAAGTTGACCAAAGCTTATCATCCGTCTGAACATTTCCCTGTACCCCCTGGTTATTGTCGTAATCGGTGAGCGTGGAATAGAAACTCTGGTATTCAGCGCCAAAGGTCACCTTTCCTTTTATGGAAGTATTTTCAAATTTATACTGTGTGTCCGTTCGCCCACCCCAATTGTATTCTTTCCGTATTTCGTAGTTGCGAATTGATGGATTGGTAAAATCCGTAATTGAACCAAAGGCGCCAATCCGGGAAGACCAGGATTCATTCCATTGATGATCGAAATTGAGGCCCAAATATTCCGTAGCATTATTCACTGCCGCCTTTTGTTGTTCAGCACCCGGGATAGCACCAGCTGCCGGTCGGGCCTGGCCAGGATCAGCATTATATTGTGCGAGCGTTAATCCGCCAGGCGTTTCATAATTGAGGCTGGATATCAAAAGCGTGCCCGTCAGAAAACTTTTTGAACTGAGAATATTGGTCCAGTCGATATTGGTGGTGAATCGCTTCATCCTGGTTTGCTTGCGGTATCCGTCTGCTTGCTGCCAGGAAAGACGTGCGTCCATCAGAAATTTTTCAGTGCTGATGACTGAACCTCCGGCTTCAAATCGAAAGAGTCCATAGCTTCCTCCCACCAGGGAATATTTCAGCGAGCGGGTTTCCGCCGTGGTTCTCGTCGGTTGCATTAACATTACTCCGCCAGTTCCCGCACCGTATAAACTGGCACCCGGACCTTTCAGAATCTCCATTTGATTCACCGAATTGAAATCAACGATATTCAGGTAGGTATTTCCGCTGGCATCCGTGAGCGGAAGTCCATTCCAGTAAAACTTTACATTGCGAACACCAAAAGGAGATCGCAGTGAGCTTCCTCGAATGGCAAAGCGGTAACTTCCGGGTGAGCGTTCTTCCATGCGAACGCCGGGAATGGTATTGACCACGGGCAGGAAAGAAGTATTACTGAACCGGTTAAGATCAGTCTCTTTTACCGAACCAATGGTCGCCGGTACCTCGGATGAGGGTCTGTCCGATGCGAAGGCTTTCACTGTTACTTCATTCAGTTGTCGCACACTGTCTTCCTTTACCTGGCAATAGGTATGGCAAAATGAGATGAGGCAAACGGAAGTGAAGACAATTCGTGACATACTGTAAAAGTAATCCTGAAAAATTAAATGAATGGTATACCCCTATGCTGAAGAACTGATAAATTTGACCGGTTAAAACTTAAGCCAATACTATGAAGTTCACCATCACTGCCTGCATTCTTTTTTTAGTATATCCCGTATTGACCTTCGCTCAAAAACATGAATCCATTGATACCGCCTTCCTATCAAAAATCAAGGACGAAGGGTATAAGCGATCCCAATTAATGAACACACTGAGCATGCTCACCGATGTGTACGGACCACGTCTGACCAATTCACCCGGATTTAAAAGAGCAGCTGATTATGCCAAAAGCACGCTGGAATCCTACGGACTTCAAAATGTTCAGTTTGATTATTGGGGAGAAGAATTTGGCCGGGGATGGGAATTAAAAAAATTCAGCTTGCAGCAATTGGACCCGTCAGCCACACCGCTTATTGCTTATCCGAAAGCATGGACGCCTGGCATCAAGGGAAGTGTTCAGGCTGAAGTGGTTTACCTTGATGCAAAAACGGATGCTGACCTTGCCAGGTTTGCAGGCAAACTCAAGGGTAAAATCGTATTGCTCTCTTCGCCAATTCCCGTAAAGCCAGGCTTTACTCCGGATGCATCACGTTACAGTGATTCTTCCCTTCTTGTCATGGCCAATGCGGGATTCCGTGAACCCGGTCCCGGCTTCAGAGCCGGCCCACCCAGCAGTGCACAGAAACTGGCATATGCCAAATGGGAATTGTGTATGAAGGAAGGAGTTCTTGCTGTATTGGAAGGCAGTCCAGCATCAAAACTCGCGGATGGAACAATCCTGGTACAATCTGCTACGGTGCCCTATTCACCTGAAGTGCCATTTGATAAAAGGGCAAGGGTGTACAGCCCTACGGCCCCTAAAATTCTTCCGCAGGTGGTTGTAGCCGCAGAGCAATACAACAGGATGGTGCGACAAATTCAGGCAGGGAAGAATGTAAAATTGGAATTGACTCTCGAAGCCGAGTTCACACCTTCGGCCCAGGGATTTAATATTATTGGCGAGATTCCAGGAACTGATTTGAAAGATGAAGTCGTAATGATCGGCGCACATTTCGACTCGTGGCATGGCGGCACAGGCGCTACAGACAATGCAGCCGGTTCAGCTGTTATGATGGAAACCATGAGAATAATAAAAGCGCTGGGAAAAAATCCCAGACGCACTATTCGCATTGGACTGTGGTCAGGTGAGGAGCAGGGATTAATTGGTTCACGATCTTATGTGAAAAGAATGCTGGGTGAAAGGCTTGATAAAACAAGACCCTATGACTCCATTCAACTCAAACCGGCCGGAAATAAATTCTCTGTGTATTTCAACATGGACAATGGTACAGGAAAATATCGCGGCGTGTATTTACAGGGCAATGAACCGGCCCGCACCGTTTTCAGGGACTGGTTAAAGCCATTTGAAAAAATGGGAGCAGCCACTATCACCATTGACAATACAGGGGGCACAGACCACCTGGCATTTGATGCCATTGGGCTGCCGGGATTTCAGTTTATTCAGGACGAAATCGGATACGAAACCCGGACACATCACACCACGATGGATGTTTTTGACAAAACCCTCGAAGGTGATCTTAAACACAATGCGGTAATCACCGCAGCATTTGCCTGGATGGCAGCCAACCGTGACGGATTGTTTCCTAGGAAATAGCCTTAAAGAAACAAAAGAAGGAAGTGTCAAAACCCGGAAAGCACCTCGTCAATGGTTTTGTGATTTTCAAAATACTCCAGCAGCCTCAGCATCACGCGATCCACCAGTGTATCCGGACAAGAGGCGCCACTGGTAAGTGCGATGGTTATAGGCCTTTGTTCGGGCAGGAATCCCCGGGTTACTCTTTTCTCTTTTTTATGGTAATCGAAATGATGGATTTCCTCCCGTGATTTTATTTCTTTTTCCGAATTGATGAAAAATGTTGTGAAGTGACGTTCACAAAGCTCCACGATGTGTGAAGTATTAGAACTGTTATATCCACCCACTACCAGCGCCAAGTCCGCTTCTGTTTTCAATAGTTCATACGTGGCATCCTGGTTGTCATTGGTTGCATAACAAAGTGTATCACGGGTGTCAGCAAAATGATTCCGGATATTTTCAGGACCGTATTTTTTTTCCATGACCTTCTTGAAGAAATCTGAAATGGCCTGTGTTTCTGTTGCCAGCATGGTGGTTTGATTCACCACCCCGATGCGCTGTAGATCCTTTTCCGGATTAAATCCAGGGGAATATTTTCCATCGTATTCCCTAAAGAAATCAGACACCTTTCTTCCTCCTATAAATTCACTCAATTTCTGAGCATCCTCCATGTCCAGGACAATAACAGAAGGACCGTTTACAGCGCTGTGAGAAAATGTGGCCCTGGTTTCTTCATGCTTTGGCTTGCCGTGAATGACAATGGTATAATTTTCCTTTCCAAGTTTCTCGGCGCGATTCCAGACTTTCTCTACAAAAGGGCAGGTTGTATTGTACGGTTGAACATTAACCCCTTTGCGAGACAACAGGTCTTCAATTTCAAGCGTGGTGCCGAATGCGGGTATGATGACGACATCCTCCTGGTGGATAGCATCCCATGGAATAAATTGTGTGCCATCCGTATCCATGATGAACTGAATGCCACGATCGAGGAGGTCATGGTTGACTTCCTGGTTATGGATCATCTGGCTGAGCAGGTACACTTTTTTTCCGGGATTTTCTTCGAGGGCCCGGTAACTGATTTCAATTGCGTTCTCTACCCCATAGCAAAAACCGAAATGACGCGCAAGGATAAACCTCACGGGACCAAAGTCAAGAACAGAGGGAGTAAAGTCCTGCTTTCTTAAATCTTTTAATCTCCTCGACTCTTTGATCCTGCCGCTTAGAGACGACCGGTAGTATAAGGGTATGTCAAACTTTTTGATGGTAAATCTTTAATGAAAGTCAAAGGTAGCAGATGTGCGGTTGGTGTTGAAACCCCATCCGGTAAAAATAACCTGCCAAAAGAGAAAAGGCCGGGTTAGAAAACCCGGCCTGAATCAGGCAGCTTTCGACAACTTGTCCTCTTTTACTTTGTTGGTATGAACTTCTTTGGATGTCAGATCAAACCATTTGACTTCTACCAGGTTCTTCTTGAAGTACTTCAGCACTTCCATCACTTTCCCGTCAATCTTGCTGCGCACGCGCTCGCCCTTTCTAAACAATCTCCTCATTTCGATTGAAATTTAAATTACATTCTCACTGCATAGATATATTCTCTGGGATAATCTTCATATACCCCCGAGAAGGTGATAAGCTCACCAGCTTTTTTGTTCTTCAGAATATCATTTACCTCTTTGGAATTCCTTACCACTTTATCATCAATGTGGGTAACGATAAATCCCTCACGCATTTCTGTATAGCGGGCAATCTTTCCATTTTCAAGGGATTTAATTCGAACGCCGGCATTCAACTCAAGTTTTTTTAGAGTCTTGGCATCCACATCTTCTAATTCAATTCCCAGAGACGAGACTGAACTTTTCTCGGCCTTATTCACGGCTCCGAATTTTCCTTCACGATTCTTTAATGTGACGTTAAATAGTTTTTCCTTGCCCTGGCGGTTTACTTTTACGGCCACTTTGTCGCCCGGTCTTTTGAGACCAACATATTCGATGAGCGCTGTGCTGCTTTTAATTTCTGTTTCATCAAGACCGATGATCACATCACCTTTCTGAATTCCGGCTTCTTTTGCCGCACTCTTATCCTCCATGTCACCAAATCCATTGACAAATGCGCCTTCATTCACTGATAGATCTTCCGCTTTTTTCAATTCACTGCTTACACTGATCACCTGTATGCCCAGCCATCCACGTTGTACTGTTCCGTAGGCAAGTAGATCCTCCACGACTTTGCTTACAATATTGGCCGGGATAGCAAATCCGTAACCTGAATAAGACCCGGTGGGACTGGCAATCGCCGTATTGATGCCCAACAGGCCACCTTCGAGATTGACAAGGGCTCCACCGCTGTTGCCGGGATTGATTGCGGCATCTGTCTGAATAAAAGATTCAATGGCTGTTCTTCCGGCTTGCTGATTGGATGAATTGCCGCTGTTGATAATATTTATGTTTCTTCCCTTAGCGCTGATAATTCCTGCAGTGACCGTAGAGTTTAAATTGAATGGATTCCCCACAGCCAATACCCATTGACCAACCTTAGCATTGTCTGAATTAACAAATGAAAGATGCGGCAAATCTTTTTGGTTAATCTTAATTATGGCAAGATCAGTATCAGGATCAGTACCGATCACTTCAGCTTTAAAGGTGCGGTTATCAGCAAGTGTTACATCAACCATCTCTGCTCCCTGAACTACGTGATTGTTGGTTACGATATATCCGTCAGCATTGATAATTACACCACTCCCTGAACTCTGACTGGGACCGCGCTGTGAAGGATTGCCCGGACCGAAAAAGAATTGAAATGGATCGCTGGGATCCTGCGATCTTTCGCGGGAAGGTTGGTTTTCCGATGTTGATCGGATATGCACGACTGCCCGGGTAGCATTTTCAGCTGTTGCAGTAAAATCCAGTGGCACGATTTCACCCTTTTCATTGGCATGATAGGCTACCTGTGAAGACGGTACATTGGAAATATATTCCAGTTTGACTCCTTCATTTTTACCTGTGAACAATTGGGTAAAGGTTAATGTAATGCCGCTGCCAAGAATGGCGGCCAGTATAAGTGATCCAAAACGCTTCATAATCATGCTGTCATTTAGAGGTTAATTGATAAGTTTCAACTGAATATTTTGCCAGTAAATATTGTGCCAAATGGGGCTTTTTGGGCTAATTTTCCTGTTTCTCGGAGTCTATATCTGACAAATTTGCAGTGACTTAAATACGAAATTTCAGGGGTTAAGGTTCAAGGTCAGAACGGTCATTTCAGGGTATTTAATTGCAGTCATGACCCTCTTTATATTCGCACTATAATCACATGAAACTACCCCAGATAATACTTAAAAAGGGCAGGGAAGCATCTGCCAGACGTTTCCACCCATGGATATTTTCCGGAGCTATTCAATCCATGCCTGGCGACCCGGCTGACGGTGACATGGTGGAAGTGAAGGAGTCGGGTGGAAAGACGCTGGGATTTGGACATTACCAGAAAGGGACCATTTCTGTTCGAATTTTGACGTTTTCGGGCGATGCGCCCCCAGACAATCTCTATGAATTGAAGATAAAGACTGCCCATAGCATGCGATTAACTTCAGGGGTGGTCAGCCATTCGACTAATTGTTACCGGCTGATTCACGGAGAGGGTGATGGTCTGCCCGGCTTGATTGTCGATATCTACAACGGAGTGGCTGTAGTTCAGGCGCACAGTGCCGGTATGCATCAAGACAGAAAAAAAATTGCTGAAGCACTTCATTCTGCACTTCCGGGAGAACTCAATTCCGTGTTCTATAAAAGTCAGGGTACTTTTCCAGGTTCTCAGAATGAATACCTGTCGGGAATGTCTGCTGTGCCTCATTCAGTAATGGAGCATGGAAACAAATTTTTTGTAGACTGGGAAGAAGGACAGAAGACAGGATTTTTTCTTGATCAGCGTGAGAATCGCAGGCTCATGGGGGCGATGTCGAGAGGAATGAATGTGTTGAATACATTTTGTTATACAGGCGGATTTTCTGTGTATGCATTGGCAGGCGGTGCAGCCAGCGTTCATTCTGTAGATGCTTCAGAAAAAGCGATTGACTTGTCCAGAAAAAACATTGAGTTGAACGGTTTTGACGCTCAGAAGAACGCATGCTTTGCTGAGGATGTATTTGATTTCATTAAGGACAAAAAAGATATCTATGACCTGATTGTTCTGGATCCGCCAGCGTTTGCAAAACACAAGGACTCGCGTCACCAGGCGATGAAAGGATATCAACGATTGAATGCGGAGGCCATGCGGGTGATAAAACCGAACGGAATCATCTTTACTTTTTCCTGTTCCCAGGTGGTAGACCGCCAGCTATTTTATGATACGGTGGTATCATCTGCCATACAATCGGGACGAGATGTAAAAGTTTTACAGACTTTATCGCAACCTGCTGATCATCCTGTTTCGTTGTTCCACCCGGAGGGAGAATACCTCAAAGGGATCGTACTTTTTGTGAATTAGAATGACGGAGTTTCATTGAAATTTTATTAGCTGAATTCATACCCTATTTGGTCTGTAAAACGCTTGTGTATCGACCTTTCAATGGCTTGAATTCCTCAAAATTATGATTAACCAGAGTTAATAAAGCTCATTGGTGATACCCTGACAATCCTAACCCAGCGGATTCATGCAAAAGTATACCCGACAGCCAAACATTTTTAAGAACAGCATAAGAAGGTATCTTTGCGGGACAAAAAACATTAAAAAACTATGAAAAAGTATATTCCGTGGATCATAGTCATCATTCTTGTACTGATGGCATTTAGTTCCTACAACGGACTGGTGACAAAAGAAGAAGCGGTTGGTAAAGCGTGGGGTAATGTCGAATCAGACTATCAGCGACGCTCGGATCTTATTCCCAATCTTGTCAATACTGTAAAGGGGTATGCCAATTTTGAAAAAGAAACACTGACTGCAGTAATTGAAGCAAGGGCATCCGCCACTCAGGTGAAGATTGATGCCAATAATCTTACTCCTGAAAACCTTGCAGCATTTCAGCAAGCTCAAGGTGGCTTGAGCTCTGCCCTGGGAAGACTCCTGGTCGTAGCCGAACAGTATCCCGACTTAAAGGCCAATCAAAACTTCCTCGATTTGCAGGCACAATTGGAAGGCACTGAAAATCGCATCAATGTTTCACGTCAGCGTTTTAATGATACCGTGAATGAATACAATGTTACGCGCAGAAGATTTCCTGCGGTAATTTTTTCTTCCCTCATGGGCTTTAAAGAGAAAGGTTATTTCAAAGCAGAAGCCGGAGCTGAAAAAGCACCCGAAGTGAAATTCTAGAACTCAAATTGTTTAGATAAATAAAAAAGCCCCCTGGAGAACACGTTGTTTCTTCAGGGGGCTTTTTCTTTGATGATTATTTTCTCAAACGCTGCGCTTCACTTCGCGCGTCTCGTAACTTTCAATAACGTCGCCGACTTGCATGTCGTTGAAGTTTTCAATTCCCATACCACAGTCGAAACCGGATTTCACTTCGCTCGCATCATCCTTGAAGCGTTTCAAAGAACTGAGCTTGCCGGCATACACTACAATACCATCGCGGATGAGTCGTATCGGGTTGGCGCGCTTGATGTAGCCATCCGTGACCATACAACCGAGGATGGTTCCAACCTTCGAAATCTTGAATACTTCGCGCACGTCGGCATTTCCGACAATAACTTCCTCCATCTCCTTCTCCAGCATACCCTCCATGGCACTCTTCACATCGTTTATGGCGTCATAAATGATAGAATAGAGGCGAATTTCGATCTCCTCGTTGTCAGCCAGCCTCCTTGCAGAAGTTGAAGGGCGTACCTGGAATCCCACAATTACGGCATCTGAGGCCGAGGCAAGCAGGACGTCAGATTCGGAAATCTGTCCCACTCCCTTATGGATTATGCCAACCTGGATTTTAGGGGTAGAAAGCTTTAAAAGCGAGTCAGAAAGGGCCTCTACAGAGCCATCCACGTCACCCTTGACAATCACATTCAGTTGCTTGAATGAGCCAATCGCAATACGACGACCGATTTCGTCCAGCGTAATGTGTTTCTTGGTTCTAATACTTTGTTCCCGTACCAATTGAGCCCTTTTATTGGCTACCTCTCTGGCTTCGCGGTCTGTTTCGTAAACAGCAAATTTTTCACCAGCCTGAGGTGCCCCGTCAAGACCAAGCACTTGAACAGGGGAGGATGGTCCTGCTTCTTTGAGTTTCTTGCCAGTGTCATCAAACATGGCTTTAACACGGCCATAATTCGAACCCGTGACCATAATATCTCCAACCTTCAATGTACCGGTTTGCACCATTAACGTGGCCACATATCCGCGGCCTTTGTCCAGCGAAGCTTCAATGATTGATCCTGATGCCTGTTTGTCGGGATTAGCCTTTAGGTTCAGCATTTCAGATTCCAGGATAACTTTCTCCAGCAGTTCATCAATTCCTTTTCCTGTCTTCGCTGAAATTTCCTGACTTTGATATTTACCACCCCACTCCTCCACCAAAATATTGTTTTTGGAAAGTGACTCACGGACTTTATCCGGGTTGGCTGTTGGCTTATCAATTTTATTGATCGCAATTACGATGGGAACACCGGCAACCTGCGCGTGATTGATAGCTTCTTTGGTTTGGGGCATCACATCGTCGTCAGCGGCAACCACAATAATGGCAATGTCAGTGAGTTTGGCTCCCCGCGCACGCATGGCAGTAAACGCTTCGTGACCTGGAGTATCGAGGAAGGCAATTTTTTGTCCCGTCTTCGTAGTTACGTCATAGGCTCCGATGTGCTGCGTAATTCCACCAGCTTCCGAAGCCACAACTTTGGTATTGCGGATATAGTCCAGCAAAGATGTTTTGCCATGGTCTACGTGACCCATGATGGTAACGATGGGCGCACGTGGTTTAAGATCTTCTTCCGGTTCGGCAGTTTCTTCTTCTGTGGTTTCTTCTTCCGATGAAATGAATTGCACTTCATATCCGAATTCATCCGCAATTACAGTAATCGCTTCCGCGTCAAGTCGTTGGTTGATGGAGACGAACATACCGAGACTCATGCAGGTAGAAATCACATCATTCACAGAAACATTCATCATGGAAGCCAGGTCGTTGGCCGATATGAATTCAGCTACGCGCAAAGTCTTTGATGATTCCTGTTCCTGCAGGAGTTGTTCTTCCTGTGCATCAGAGACGGCCTGTCTTTTCTCCTTGCGATACTTTGCTCCGGTGAATTTTTTCTGACCGCCACTCAGCTTCGCGAGGGTTGCCCGGATCTGATCCTGTATTTCTTTTTCAGAAGGTTCACCCTTTTCAGTTCGCTGTGGGGGACGTCTGTTGTTGCCTCCGCTGGCACCCGTGCGTGGAGCAGTTTTTCCATCATTATTAAATGACGGGATTCTCTTCCGCGGCCGTTTCTTTCTTAAATCCTCTTTACTCTCTTTGCTTTCTTGTTGAGGCGTTGGCTTCTTTTCAGCAGGCAAATCAATCTTGTCAACCACTTTAAGACCTTGAAGTTTGCCAGCCTTAGCTTTAATCAATTCCAGTTCGGGTACTGGAGCTTTTTCAACTTCGGGAACAACTTCTGCTTTGGGTTTTTCCTCCTGAACTTCTTCCTTTTTCTTTTTCTCCTCAAGATCAATCTTGCCTAGTACCTTGATGCCTTCCAGTTTTGTTTTTTCACGTTCAATTTTTTCCGGCTTTGCCTCTTCCTTGGCCTTGATTTCTTTTGATCCAAGGTTCTTGATAATGATGTTGTCTTCCTCTTCCGTTTTCTTTTTATGATGCGATTCCGGATCGGTTTGAATCGTCAGAGTCTCAGTATGCTTGGCTCCGATGGTAAGCACGGAAGCTTCTATCTTCTCGGATGCGGAGGAGGCAAACTCCTTCGCCAGCATGGCAAATTGTTCACCGGAGAGCTTTGCGTTGGGATTATTCTCCACAACAAAGCCTTTCTTGGCCAGAAAGTCCAATATGGTATTATGACCCACATTGAGCTTCCGTGATGCCTGCCCCAGCCTTATCATTTTTTCTTCTGCCATACTCAAATTTGACTATGTTTTAGCGATTTAACGTGATTTTAAAGTGAAATTATTCAAATTCCTTGCTCAAAACGGCCACCACATTATCAACGGTTTCCTCTTCAAGGTCTGTTCTCCGAACCAGCTCTTCTTTGTTAAGGGCCAGTACACTCTTCGCGGTGTCAAGTCCAATCTGTTTTAGCTGATCAATCACCCAGCTTTCAATTTCATCTGAGAATTCATCCAGGTCAACATCTTCTTCAGCACTCTGCTCGCCCAGTTCACGGAACACATCGATTTCCATTCCTACCAGCCGGCTCGCCAGCTTGATGTTCAATCCGCCTTTGCCGATTGCCAATGATACCTGGTCAGGTTTGAGGTAAACTGAAACGCGGTTGTTCTCTTTGTCAATCTTCATACTGACAATCTTGGCCGGACTCAAAGCCCGTTGAATGAACAACTCAAGATTTTCTGTATAGTTAATGACATCAATGTTTTCATTTTGAAGTTCACGCACGATGGCATGAATACGGGATCCCTTCATCCCCACGCAGGCACCCACTGGGTCGATGCGGTCGTCGTAAGATTCAACAGCCACTTTCGCACGTTCACCCGGCTCGCGCACAGCTTTCTTGATGGTGATCAGACCATCGTAAACTTCCGGAACCTCCTGTTCAAATAATCTTTCCAGCAATACAGGTGAGGTACGGGAAAGAATAATTTTCGGATTGCCGTTTACCATTTCCACTTTGTGGACGATGGCGCGGACGTTCTCTCCCTTACGGTAACGATCTTTTGGAATCTGTTCATTGCGGGGAATGGAAATCTCGTTGCCCTCAGCATCGGTAAGTAATACCTCCCGGCTCAATACCTGGTAGACTTCTCCGGTTATGATTTCACCAACGATGTCCTTGTATTTCTGGAAGATGATGTCTTTTTCCAAATCCTTAACCTTTTGCATCAGGGTCTGACGTGCAGTGGTAACCGCGCGTCGTCCAAAATGTTCAATCTCGATGGGCTCGGAAACTTCTTCACCTACTTCGAAATCCGGCTCAATCTTTTTTGCTTCAGACAGGCTGATCTTGTCGTGATCCCAGATGTCTTCCGAATCATCCTCTACAATCTCCCGGATACGGTAAATTTCCAAATCACCTTTGTCGGCATTGATGATGATGTCGAAGTTGTCATCTTTTTCATACTTCTTCTTGAT
>DAOMZK010000002.1:0-21915 GCA_035438035.1 Cyclobacteriaceae bacterium
GTCCTCGGGTAAAAATATTTTTAGCCGGATGCGCTGATTGGTTGTCAGACTGTGTAGTTGATACATGACACCAATTGATTTTTGTTCAGGGAAATGAATACCACACAGTGTAGTGAGGTATTGAAATTTTCCTTCCGGATGGTGGTATAAATAGTTAATAATCTCAATTATCTTATCTTTTTTCAACGTAATCGTCTGCATTCCATACAGCATTTCTGTCTGCAGCATTTGATCTGCATACTTTTCATTCAGGAAAGCCGATATGTCTGAAAGCGTCCTATTCGATTCCATAAGCATTGAGCATCGCTTTGTATTCGGGAGAATCCCTTCTTCTCAGGGATTCCGTTGCTACCAGGTGTTGAATTTTAAGTATCCCGTCAATAATCTGTTCCGGACGCGGTGGACATCCTGGCACATACACATCCACAGGAATTATTCTGTCGATTCCCTGAAGCACGCTGTAAGTATCGAAGATTCCACCGCTGGAGGCACAGGCGCCTACCGAAAGTACCCACCTCGGCTCGGCCATCTGCTCATACACCTGACGCAGTACGGGGCCCATCTTTTTTGCGATGGTGCCCATCACCATCAACAGGTCGGCCTGACGCGGAGAAAAACTCAATCGCTCAGATCCAAACCGGGCCAGGTCATAGTGCGCGGCCATGGTTGCCATGAATTCGATTCCACAACATGAGGTGGCAAAAGGCAGCGGCCAGATGGAATTCTTGCGGGCAAGACCGACCACCCTTTCGAGGCTGGTGGCAAAAAATCCTGCGCCTTCAATTCCGGGAGGCTTTTCAGCAACGGTTACACTGTTCAAAGGAACGGTCTCCATTTTTAATCCCAGTTGAGTGCCCCTCTTTTGATGATGTAAAAGAAACCAACAAGTAAAAAGGCAATGAACATGACCATTTCAATAAATCCGACCATCCCCAATTCCCTAAAGAGAACCGCCCAGGGGTACATAAAAATTACCTCCACGTCAAACAGGACAAAAAGAATGGCTACGAGAAAGTATTTAATAGAGAAGGGTATTCTTGCATTACCCTGGGATTCAATTCCACATTCGAATGACTCTCCTTTGATTGCGCTTTTTCTTTTGGGGCCCAGCATATGAGTAGCCATCATCGTTACCCCTACAAATCCGAGGGCGACCACGAACATTATCAATATTGGTATGTAGTCAATTAAATGCTGATTCATACGAAAGTCAGTCAACAGGAATTAGGTTTTTTAATCAACCTAAAAGTAGCACCTTTTAGGCTTAAAATATCAGATCGGTCAGAATGTATTTCCTGCAATCGTTGGCTGTGGAATGTGGGCATAGCCATGGGTATCCCTCCTTTCCAATAATGGAATTACCTATTCTCTTGTGTACATACATAAAATAAAAAAGGCCCTGCTATTCGCAGGACCTTTCTCAGACAGATGGTGACTATGAATTACCATCGCCTTAAACAAAAACAGAATCGACTATGAACCTGAAACTGTATTTCAAAGGAAGGATTTAGGAATTGGAAAATCCTGATTTCATCATTAGAAGAAAATTAGAAAATCAGAGAGTTTTGAAGGTAATATGGGCGCTTGTACCGTGTCCAATAGAGGATTCTAATTCTATAGACCCGTTATGAATGCTGATAATGCGATGGCTTAAAGAAAGACCAATCCCATATCCTTTTATCCGGGAAGTGCGATCAGCCCGGAAAAATGGCTGAAATATATGTTCGAGGTCGCTTTCGCCAATTCCGGGACCTTTGTCAAATATATTGATCCGGATCTGATCAGCTTCGTATGAAAGGGAAATTTCGGCCTTGTGATCAGGGGAAAACTTGCACGCATTCTCCATGATGTTTTGAAGTGCAGTTTTCAGGAGATAGGGATTACCAAACAGGCAAAGTTTCTCTTCATCGTCCGGCAATTGAAATTCTTTGATCTCGATTTGAAATGCAGGATCCATCGATTCCACTTTTTCAATTGCTTCCCACAACATTTCATCAATACGGAGCCTGGTCATTTTGAATGTCTTGGATTCATCATGCAGAAAAGCAAGATCCAGCAAACTGCTGGAGAGCTGATTCAATTCCCTGATGTCTTCCAAAACAGATTCAACAATTTTCCTGTAGTCTTCACTCGATCGCTCTTTCAGCAAAGTCACTTCAAGTTGCGATGTGATTTTCGTGAGTGGGTTTTTTAATTCATGGGAAATATTACTGACGAATTTCTTCTGGAGGTCAAAGGCGTTTTCAATCCTTTTCAGCAAACCATTAAATATTCGTATTAGTTTTCCAATTTCATCATTGTATTTACGGTCCTTGACTCGCTGGTGAAGGTCATCCACAGAAATAGCCTCTACCTCCCGGATAAAATTATTTACTGGTTTAAGTGCACGACCTGCATAAACCCAGCCTGCTCCTGAAACAATGGCCAGCATGACGATCAGCAGAATGGCCAGCAAGGTTCTTAAGTTTTGCAATTCTTTATTTCCATGAATATCAATGGCACCGGCGATAACAATGTAATCCTGCTGGGGTTCATGAAATACCAAACCTGTAATTTCATATCCTCTCTGCCTGAAATCTATTTTGCCTCTGCGACGGATATCATTCAGCAGTTTCCCATTAACATCAAAGAATACCGTGTCATTATTGGTATAAATTTCCTTGTCCCGGTTATCGTAAATGGTAATATTCTCGCCATACAATACATCTCTTCGTGCGGCGTCGATAACTTTCAACAGTGCTGAATCGATTGCATCCACATGCAGAAGTAATACAGCAGATGTGACTGCCTTGTCGGAGAGTCTTTGATGAAATTGTTGGATGTTGAATAGTTCGGCGAAAAAATAAATGAAGTAGAAAGAAATCAGCAGGATGGACCCCACCAAAACTGAAAATTGAAGGGTAAGCTTGGACCGAATTTGCATGTATTAATCCTCGCGGATAACATAACCCAGTCCAAATTGGGTATGAATCAGCTTTTTCTCAAAATCTTTGTCAATTTTCTTACGGAGATAATTGACATAGACTTCCACCATGTTCGTTCCTGTGTCAAAATCGATATTCCAGACTTTTTTTGCGATTTCCTGTCGGGGTAAAACCTTGCCTTTGTGACGAAGGAAGAATTCCAGCAAGGCAAATTCCTTGGCCGTCAGGGTAATGTATTTTCCTGCCCTGGATACCCGTTTGGTCTCCAGGTTCATGCTCAGGTCCCCAATGGATAATACCGGATCTTCCGTTTCCTGTTTTAAATTACGTTTGGATAATGACCGGATTCTCGCGAGCAGTTCCTTGAATTCGAAGGGCTTTACCAGGTAGTCATCAGCCCCGCTGTCCAATCCGGAGACGACGTTGTCTGCTCCACCCAATGCGGTAAGCATCAATAAAGGCGTCTGATTTCCAGTCTCACGCAATTCGCGACATAAAGTCTTTCCATCCATACCTGGTAGTACAATATCTGAGATAATTAAATCATATACAGAAGCGAGCGCCATCCTCTTTCCGGCTTTTCCATCCGAGGCTGTGTCAACCTGAAATGAATTTTCCTCCAGTCCCTTCTTGATGAACATCTGTGTTTTGGGCTCATCCTCTATAAGCAAAATCTTCATGTGTTAAACTTAGAATCTCCCGTTCAGTATCGACGTCTTACTCAATTAGAAAATCATTAGAAGCCAGAACCTGCTCCCAGGAAGTTCATCAGGTTTATAACTTTCAGACACAAATTTAATGAGATGGAACTACAGATTGTAATTGTTTTTATTGCGGGATATCTCGCTATTGCACTGGAGCATCCTATTAAAATCAATAAAACCGCTTCTGCATTACTAACCGGTGTGTCATGCTGGGCTTTACTTGCACTATCGGGTGAAGAGTTTCAAAGTCACCTGGTATCACTCGGCTTGTTTGAAGGAGGTCATTTCAGTTCCTTCATCACAGGACAATTGAGTCATCACCTCAGCAATATTTCCGGCATCCTGTTTTTCCTCATGGGTGCCATGACCATTGTGGAGTTGATTGATGCCCATGAAGGATTCCGCTTCATCACTGACCGGATAACCACAAAAAATATAAAAGTACTCATGTGGATTGTCAGTTGGATAACTTTTTTCCTGTCGGCTATTCTGGACAACCTGACGACATCGATTGTCATGGTTTCCCTCATCCGGAAAATCATTCCTCATCGCGAAACGCGTATGTTGTTTGCCAGCATGATCATCATTGCCGCCAATGCCGGAGGGGCCTGGTCTCCGATTGGAGACGTCACCACCACCATGCTCTGGATTGGCGGACAGATATCCACATTTGCCATCATCAAAGGGCTGATCGGACCGAGCATCGTGTGTCTGCTGGCCCCACTGATTGTTCTCACTTTCACCCTGAAAGGAAATCTGCAGGCAGCACCAATAACAGAAAATAAAATCAGTAGCGATACCGATGGCGGCAAAATCATGCTGCTGGTTGGTTTTGGGGCATTGATTTTCGTACCGGTTTACAAATCCATTACGCATCTCCCGCCCTACATGGGCATTCTGCTGGGTCTTGGAATTTTATGGGTTGTTTCAGAGTACATCAATCCGCACGCTGACGAAGCGGTTAGGAAAAAATACAGCGCTGCGGGCGCACTCTCCCGCATTGATATTCCCAGTGTCCTTTTTTTCATGGGAATACTTTTGGCAGTGGGGGCGCTGGAGGCGATGAATACGCTCCATCATTTCGCAGAATATATGAATCAGATAATGGGCGATAACCGGATCATTATTTCTGTTATTGGTGTTTTGTCCGCCATCGTTGACAATGTTCCATTAGTGGCGGCCAGCATGGGAATGTATTCACTGGAAACTTATCCGGCCGATCATATGATCTGGCATTACCTGGCATATTGCGCCGGCACAGGCGGAAGTCTTTTGATAATTGGATCCGCCGCGGGGGTAGCTGTGATGGGGATGGAGCAAATTGACTTTATCTGGTATTGTAAAAAAATTAGTTTACTGGCCTTTATCGGATATGCTGCAGGTTGTCTTTTCTACCTCGTGTTTTAAAAAATAAAAGAGTCCTGTCTCCGGAGAAACAGGACTCTTTCATAAATCTAAAAATGTCAGGCCTTAACCGGTTCTGTTTTTTGTTTATCGAGATCAAGTACGATTGGTGAGGCAATGAAAATGGAAGAGTAGGTTCCAATGACAATGCCCACGACCAATGCAAACGAAAATCCGCGCAATACTTCACCTCCAAAGAGCAGCAACACTACAACCACCGTTAATGTCAAGCCGGAAGTTATCATCGTCCGGCTCAGTGTATCGTTGATTGCACTGTTGAAAATCTTCTCCCGTTCATGGCTGGTGCCCAATCCGATATATTCACGAATACGGTCAAAGATAATAACCGTGTCATTAATGGAATACCCGATAATGGTGAGCAATGCGGCCACAAATACCTGGTCGATTTCAAGGGAAAATCCCAGCACCCGAGCAATAGCAAAGGCCGAAAAAGTAAACAATGCGTCATGGATCAATGCGATAATAGCGCCAGCGCTGTATTGCCATTTGCGGAAACGGATCAGGATGTATAGAAAAATAGAAATGATAGCCAGACCGCCAGCCTTGAATGCTGACCCCTTGATATCGTCGGCAATGGTAGCACCTACTTTAGTTGATGAAGAGATGGTAAAATGGCTATCGTCGACTTTATTATCATTGTCTTTATACTGCTTGCCAGTGAATTTCTGAACACCCTGGATGAGCGCTGATTTTACTTTTTCATCTGCTGCTTCAGAATCATCATCAATGAGATAGGAAGTCGTTACTTTCATCACTTCATCACTTCCATAGTTTTTGACTTCTGTACCGGATTTCTCAAAACTGTCTGAGAGATCGTTTCTCATGCCAGTGGCATCAACAGGCTGATTGAATGTAACAATGTATGAACGGCCGCCTTTAAAGTCGACACCGAGGTTCAATCCCTGTACAGCTATTAAAACTGCTCCAATTAGTATAATTATAGCCGAAAAGATGTATGCCTTTTTTCTAAAATTGATAAAATCTACTTTAGTGTTTCTGCCAATGGCCCAAGCTGCATTGGTTTCAAACGATACTTTGGCATCATCTCCTTTACGCACCATCCATTCTATAATCACCCTGGAAATATAAACGGCGGAGAAAAAAGAAGTGGCGATACCAATCATCAACACGATGGCAAATCCCTTTAAAGGACCCTGTCCAAGTATAAAGAGAAACATCGCGGTTAGGAATGTGGTGATATTTGAATCGAAGATGGAAGCAAAAGCCCGTTCATACCCTTTGTTAATCGCTTCGCGTAGTCTCCGTCCATGGCGCAACTCCTCACGGATGCGTTCATAAATGAGCACGTTTGCATCTACTGCCATACCAATGGTAAGTACGATACCCGCAATGCCGGGTAGTGTCAGCGCTGCTTTTAACTGGGATAAAATGCCCAGGATAAAAAATACGTTGAATACGAGTGCAAGGTCAGCCACCCAGCCACCTTTGGCATAGTACACCACCATCAGTAAAACGATGATTCCCAAACCGCACGCCATGGAGATCAATCCCTGGTTCTGTGCAACGGCGCCTAATGAGGGGCCGACAATGGCCTCTTCCACAATGCGTGTAGGAGCAGGCAATGATCCCGCCTTTAAAACATTGGCCAAATCTTTCGCCTCTTCCAATTCAAACGACCCTGTAATCTGGGAATTTCCATTTGGAATTTCTCCGTTTACGCTCGGCGCAGTGTACACATAGTTATCCAGTACGATGGCGATTCTGCCCTGCGGTGTTTTGGCAGAAGCCGCAGCCGTTACTTTGGCCCATACCCTGGACCCCGTGGCATTCATGGTCATGCTCACCGCCGGCCGTGCAAACTGATCATAGTCGAGACGCGCATCATTGATTACCTCTCCTGACAGCAAGGGTTTACCGTTTCGGCCGAGGTTTACAAAATTTAATCGGAGGTCATCCACACCGGGAGTCAGGTCCGGTTCGGGTTTTACATCCCAGAACCATCCGATCGTACGTGGGATAAGCGTCCGTACGTCATCGCGGTTAAGAATATTGTTAATGGTTGCGGTGTCTTTTACGTTGTAGAGAAAGGGTATGCCCTGATTGCTTTTTGAAAACAACGGTGACATATTCAATTGAGCAAGCGAGTCAAGCGAATTTCCTGTGGTATCCTTGGCTACCTTGGCAAGTTGTTCCTCAAGTGCAGATTTCGTGGTGTCTTGTTTGGCATCGCCCGCTGTCTTTGCCTGATCGGAATTTACAGGTGTAGTGGCAGCCAGTTTTGCTTTTTGTTCTTTCAGCAACATCTGGTTTACTCCTACGAGTGCCTGGCTCAATTGCGGATCGCTGTATTCCACAACTTCCCAGAATTCGAGACGGGCAACACCTTGGAGCAATTTGCGCACACGTTGTGGGTTATCCGCCCCCGGGATTTCGATTTGAATCAGGCCCTTACCTTGCAGGCGCTGTACGTTGGGTTGCGAAGTGCCAAATTGGTCAATGCGGGTTTTGATGATGATGAAGGAACGATCAATCGCACTCTCAATTTCATCTTTGAGGAATTTCAAAACTGTATTGTCTGTATCCGAAAGACTGACCCTTCCACGATTGGCTGTAGAAGCAAAGAGAGAAGCCAGGCTGCGATCCGGGTTGGCTTCCTTGAAGGAAGCATAGAAAAGGTCGGCAAAATTTTCCTCACTACTTCTTTGTTTGTCGCGGGCCTTCTGAAGCGCCTCTATAAAGACAGGATCCTGATTGTTGCCGCTCAGACCGCGGATGATTTCCCCGGGTGAGACTTCCAGCACAACATGCATACCTCCCTGGAGGTCAAGTCCAAGGCTCAATTCATTTTCTTTTACCTCTTTATAGGTATACTCTACACCAAACAGGTTATACACGGGCACATTCCAGAGCGAATCCAGATAGCCATGCATAGCCGTAAGGCTTACTGAACCACTCTTGTCGGTCGCAAATTTTGTAGCGTCCTGCTGAACGCGTCGGGACACGAAGGTGAATGAAAGGTAATATAAACACAACAACGTGATCACAATGGTCAGCACAATAACAACACCTTTATTACGCATATGAATGAATTAAAATTTTTAAATAAGAAATTGAAAAATTAACAACAGGAATCCTGAATGGATTCACATGATACTCGAATGAAAAAGTTCAGGGGGCTTGGGGAGAAATATAAACCCGGAAAAGGGTCTTAAAAAAATCAGTGAGAAAACTCTTCAATATCCTGGGTGCTCCGGATGAAACTTCTTCACCGGGAACAATTTCACGAATCAGGGAAGGATCAGCATCTGCCACTTCAACTGATTGTCCTGAAGGCACTGCTTCCGAAGGAGCCACGATGATTACATCCTTATCGGATTCAGCCGATTGTGAATCTTGTTCAGCTTTTATTTTGGATAGATAATTAGACGTTTCTTGTCGAAGGGCCTGGGAAAACAGTATCACCAACGCAGCCAAAATGCCTGCTATTAGTGTCAAATTCCGAGAAAAGGCCTTATTTATCATTCTTTTAAATCGAGGGACACAAAGGTATAGATTGATTTCAGATTTCAAATTTCCAACAGCGTTGGAAGAATGACCACGGTTAGGCTAAAGCCGGGTTTTAAGATAACCTACCAGCACTTTCATTGCAGTCTTGAAATGGTGATTATTGGGTATGATCAGATCAGCTTTGAATTTCAACGGTTCAATCAGGGTTTCAAAAATAGGCATTACGTGGTGCTGATACCGGTATAGTACATCATCAATGTCGTAACCACGCTCTACCTGGTCGCGTTTGATGCGTCTGCCCAACTTCACATGATCTTTTGCCTCCACAAATATTTTCAGATCAATTTCCCTGGCGATTTCATCGAAGTATTGCACAAATAAACCTTCCACCACAAGAATTGGAGCGGATTTGAACGTGAGCATTTTGGGTTTTGCAGACGGATTGTTGAACGCGTACTCTGGTTTAATCACATCCTGACCCGCTTTCAGTTTGATGATATCGGCCTGGAATGATTCCCGGTCAATGGCCTCCGGCAAATCAAAGTTTTTAACACCATTTTCATCAACCATCTGCTGGTCGCGGGGCTTATAATAATTGTCTTGCGAGATCAGGCTGAGTTCGTCGGAAGAAAAATGGGAAGCCAGCTCCTGAAGGAAAAAAGTTTTTCCTGACCCGCTCCCTCCAGTAATACTGACAGTTAAAGGTTTCTTCATACCATGCGCTTCAAATTACTCATTCATTTTCGCCGAACCACGCAGGTCTTTATTATTTCTTAAAAAATCTACGCATTGTTTTACGGCCAGAGCGCGATGACTCACCTTATTTTTTTCTTCCATGGTCATTTCAGCCAATGTCCGCGTGCTCCCTTCCGGTATAAATACAGGATCATAGCCAAAACCTCCCGTGCCCCTGGGTGAAATCCGGATGTTCCTTTGAGAATACCCTCAAAAATCCACTCTCCATCAGGAAACCGCAAAGCAATCACGGTACGAAATTGGGCGGCCCTGTGAATATTGCCATGGAGGTTTTGTAAAAGCAATCGGATATTGTTGTTGCTGTCACGCTGAGGTCCGGCATATCGGGCTGAATAGACACCCGGCGCACCGTTTAGGGATTCAACCTCAAGCCCAGTATCATCGGCAAAACAGGCAATGTGATATCGGTCCCAGATATAATCCGCTTTTTGTTTTGCGTTTCCAGCAATTGTATCCTGTGTTTCAGGAATTTCTTCCTTGCATCCGATTTGCAGCAGTGAAAGGATTGGAAATTCGTTTCCCAGAACAGCCATCACTTCCTTGAGTTTGTGATGGTTGTTCGTGGCAAAACAAAGTCGCATGCGCTACATCAAAATCAATTGCTAAAATCCGCCAGCGTGATATCAAAAATCAGATTGGAGTTTGCGGGGATTCCTGTGCGCGCAGTTGGGCCATAGGCATATCCCGACGGGATATACAAAGTGACTACTGCCCCCTTGCTGACATTCAATAATCCAATTTTCCAACCGAGTATCAGGCTACTCAATGAAAAAGACGTGGCGTTGGCGGATGAATCAAAAATGTTGCCATTGGTCATCAGTTTACCTGTATAGGTTACAGCGATGGTGCTTTCTAGGCAGGGTGCACTTCCGGATCCCGGAGTTGTCACTACATAACGCAACGCACCATCTTTAAATGGCGTAATGTTACGATCTGAAAGATATTTATCAATAAGGGCTACATCAATAGCAAGTTGGGTTTGATTTACAGCCGCAATATCGGCAGCCGGTACCTGCTGGGTACATTTTTTCATATCTGTACTGCAATTGTCAAAGAGTACGGTGATCAGGACAATAACGATGAGCGATCGGATCATATTTCAGTTATTTAAAATCAACCAGTTCAACCTCAAAAACAAGATTGGCATTCGAAGGAATTACCGGAGGTGATCCAGTTACACCGTAACCGAGGCTGGAAGGAATATAAAAAGTTGCTTTACCTCCTCTTTGCAATTTCTGAAATCCAATCTGCCATCCTGCGATCAGGCCTGAAAGAGGATACTCCAGCGGGCCCTCCTGAAACACAGAGCCATCAGCCATCAACATCCCTTTGTAATTGGCTTTAATTGTGTTTTGCACAGTGGGGAAATCACCTGAACCACTCTGGGTAATAACATATCGCAGTCCTTCCTTTGTTTTAATGGCGTCAATGTTTTTGGATTTCAGGTAGTTATCAATGGCCACAGTATCAATGCCCAATTGGGCTGTCTGCAGTTTCAGATTTCGCTCATACTCTTCGGCTTGTAGTTTCTCCTGAAGGCGTGTGACTCCTTCGCGGTCAACAATATCCGTGACGCCGATATTGAAAGTCAAAAAACTTTCAGGCTTCACGTTCGGAGGAACCTGCGAGTGCCAGGTGTCTTCAAAGAGGGATTTGGCTTGCACTTTGAAAGTCACACTATCACCTTTTTTGAGTACACGGAAAATACTTTCCATACCCTTTTCCGTTTTCAATGTGGATGTATCAGGAATAATAATCACACCCGGACGTTGAAGCTTCTGAGTGTCAAACCAGGCTGAATCTTTGTCATCTTTATACATCATACTCATTACCAGGAATTTACCTGATTCACCAACAGCACCTTCGCCATCCCGGATGACGGTCATTTCAAAGCCATTGGGGGCTTTGCGGGTTTTATCTGAACAGGCACTGCAAACAACAATGGCAGCAAGAAATAAATAAGCAAGTTTCATAAGGGAAGTTGATTTAATCGATAGTCAGTTGCGATTTATAAGTGGGTAAAATATGAATAAGTTTTTTCAGGGTTTCATCCAATGACAGGGTAGATGTTCCGCCGGCGGCATTTTTATGGCCACCGCCTTCAAAGTGTTTTTTGGCCAATTCGTTCACTGAAAAATCTCCTAACGAACGAAATGAGAGTTTTATTTCTTTTTTCCGGTCATACATGAGTACAGATAGCTTTATACCCTTAATAGACAATCCGTAATTCACAAGACCTTCTGTATCTCCTGTTTGCGATCCGAATTTTTTCAGTTCATCCGAAGTGAGTGTGATGTAGGCAGTATGGTACTCCGGCAGCACATTGAGTTTCTCACTCAATACAAATCCGGTGAGTTTCAATCGCTCCAATGAGTTGGTGTCGTACACTTCTTTGGCAACCCAGCTTGGATTAGCACCCAGGCCGGTCAATTCAGAAGCAATCAGGAATTCTTCCCGTCGTGTATTGGAATGTCTGAATCCGCCTGTGTCCGTCATCAGTCCGGCATACAGGCAATTGGCGATATCCGCATTGATTTGATGTTTTTCACCAAGGTCATTGATAAGTTGAAATACAAGACCGGCCGTGGACGCCGCTTCAGTATGCCATTGTTGGAATGTGGCAAATTTCTCAGGGGCAAGGTGATGGTCGATCATGATTTTAATTCCCTGAGCCTGGCGAACACTTTCTTCGAGGCTTTCAATTCTTTTAAGACTGGAGAAATCCAGACAAAATATCAGATCTGCATGCTCGATTGCCGCTTTAGCCTTCTTCTCAGGCTCAGAGGATTCCATGGAAAGGGCCACTACCTCGGCATTGCCCGGCATCCAGGTAAGGAAGGCCGGGTAGTCGCTGGGTGTAATCACCGTTACGGCGTGCCCTTTCTTTTTCAAAAAGCCAGCCAGGCCAAGGGAAGAACCGAGTGCATCCGCGTCTGGCTTAAAATGTGTGACTATCACAACTTGCTTTGGAGCGGCGATCAATTCTTTAAATGCCTGTAGGTTTTCCATTGGAGGGGGCAAAAATAATCAGATTTAAGGATTCGCTGACTATTTGGAATATTTGGGCCGCTTTGCCACGCAAACTGGCATTCCGCGCACTCTTACCTTTGATAAATGATTGAAGATTGGCTTCCTGTTTCTGGCTTCTTTTGATAGTTTTGCGCCCTGATTTTGGGTGTTATCCCGATTTATTCAAAAACAAAAAACAAACATAAAATGGCAGGAAACAGGACTTTTACAATGATCAAGCCGGATGCTGTATCCGCAGGAAACACGGGTGCAATCACCAAAATGATTGAGGAGGCAGGATTCAAAATCATAGCGATGAAAAAGACCCGCCTGTCACCTGAACTTGCCGGCAAATTTTACGAGGTCCACAAAGCGAGGCCTTTCTATGGTGAGCTTTGTAATTATATGTCTTCAGGGGCGATAGTTCCCATGATTCTGGAAAAGGAAAATGCGGTTGAAGATTTTCGTAAACTGATTGGCGCAACCGACCCGAAGAAAGCTGCTCCGGGAACGATCCGCGCCTTGTTTGCCAAATCAATCGACGCCAACGCCATTCATGGTTCAGATTCAGACGCCAACGCGGAAATAGAAGGCAATTTCTTCTTTTCCCAGTTCGAAAGATTCTAACAATAATTTCATTCAGGATGAGCCAAAACTCATCCTGAATTGTTTTCTCCATATCCCGTATCAAAAACGGGAATTCATATCCGGCCCGCCTATCTTAAAGAAAGAATTTCAGCGTATGCAACTCGATCCCCACTACTCCGAAAAATTTGAATCACGCCACATCGGACCGGATGCCGGACAAACCGATGAAATGCTCCGGTTTATCAAAGTTTCTTCGCTGGAGGAACTGATCAATCAAACTGTGCCGGCCGGCATTCGATTGAAGAAACCATTGGAATTACCTGCTGCCAAATCCGAGTTTGAGTTTTTGAGGCAATTCAAAAAAACAGTATCAAAAAATAAAATATTAAAATCCTACATCGGAACAGGCTACTATAATACTATTACCCCCGGCGTCATTCTCAGAAATATTCTGGAAAATCCGGGATGGTATACCGCCTATACACCCTACCAGGCTGAGATCGCTCAGGGACGCCTGGAGGCATTGATCAATTTTCAGACGTTGATAATTGATCTGACCGGACTTCAAATCGCCAATGCTTCCTTGCTCGATGAAGCCACCGCGGCCGCAGAAGCCATGCACCTTCTGTTTGCTTCCCGCAAGGGAAATAAAAAAGATGCACATAAATTTTTCGTTGACGAAAATGTATTTCCCCAAACCCTCGACTTGCTTAAAACCAGATCAGGTCCTGTTGGAATCGAAATTGTAACCGGTAACGCAACCAAAGCCGATATTACAGACAAAGATCTTTTTGCAATCTATCTGCAGAATCCCGACAACAACGGAGCCATCAAAGATTACTCAAACCTGATTGCATCCGCTCATGAACAGGAAGTATTTGTAGTGATGGGCACCGACCTGATGGCGTTGATCATGATGAAGTCTCCGGGGGAAATGGGCGCTGACATAGCCATTGGATCTTCCCAGCGCTTTGGTGTACCCATGGGTTTCGGCGGACCGCACGCAGCATTCTTTGCGTCCCGTGATGAGTTCAAGCGACTCATGCCGGGTAGAATCATCGGCGCTTCATTGGATGCGCATGGCAATCCGGGCTACCGGATGGCATTACAGACGCGAGAACAGCATATCAGAAGAGAGAAAGCCACTTCCAATATTTGTACAGCCCAGGTACTCCTTTCCGTTATGGCCGGCATGTATGCGGTCTACCACGGCCCGGAAGGGTTAAAGAAAATTGCCGGCAGGATTCATGGTCTGACTAAAATGCTGGATGAAGGTCTTCAGTCGATGGGACTCGACCAGGTTAATAAAGATTATTTTGATACACTCAAAGTACCGGTTACCAGTGTCAACCTCATCGAAGCAGAAGCACTCAACCACGAGATAAACTTCCGATATTTCAACGATGGATATATCGGAATATCCTTGGATGAAACCACCGCTCAAGAAGATGTTGCCAAAATACTTTTAGTACTCGGTTCAGCGCTTAAAAAACCAGCACCCGGCAGAAGCGATAAAAAGTTTACTGCAGAATGGTCCGGCACACTCGTACGCAGATCCTCATTCTTAACTCACCCGGTATTCAATTCCCACCACAGTGAACATGAAATGCTCCGCTACATTAAAAAGCTGGAGAACAAAGACCTTTCCATGGTTCACTCCATGATTTCACTGGGCTCTTGCACAATGAAACTCAATGCGACCACAGAGATGATTCCGGTAACATGGCCTGAACTGGGACAAATTCACCCCTTCGCGCCGGTGAATCAGACCAAAGGATACAATGATTTGATTCTCCATCTTGAACAATGGCTGAAAGAAATAACCGGCTTTACCGGTGTATCGCTCCAACCCAACAGTGGTGCCCAGGGTGAGTACGCCGGTTTGATGGTGATACGGGCTTACCATCAAAGCCGCGGGGATAACCATAGAAACATTGCTTTGATCCCGGCATCCGCGCACGGTACCAATCCGGCCAGTGCGGTCATGGCGGGTATGGATGTGATTGTAGTGAAATCAGATGAAGAAGGTAAAATCGATCTGAACGATTTGAAAGCTAAAGCAGCAGAACACAAAGACAAGCTCGCTGCTTTCATGGTGACCTATCCATCGACCCATGGGGTCTTTGAAGAAGCCATCATCGAGATCTGTACGTTGATCCATGCTCACGGCGGACTCGTCTATATGGATGGCGCCAACATGAATGCGCAGGTAGGCCTGACATCGCCAGCCAATATCGGCGCTGATGTCTGTCACCTGAATCTACACAAGACATTCTGCATTCCGCACGGTGGCGGTGGTCCCGGCATGGGCCCGATTTGTGTCAATGACAAACTAAGACCTTTCCTTCCCGGGCATGCAGTAGTGAAAACCGGCGGACATAATGCCATCAATGCAGTTTCTGCCGCCCCGTGGGGAAGTGCCAGCATCCTGGCCATCTCCTACGCTTACATCGCGATGATGGGTGGAGAAGGATTAATGCACGCTACACAGATGGCCATTCTTAATGCCAACTATATAAAGGAAAAACTAAGCGGGCATTATAAAATATTATACACCGGTTCACATGGACGCTGCGCGCATGAAATGATTGTGGACTGCCGCGATTTTAAAAAATCCGGAATAGAAGTTGAGGACATAGCGAAGCGCCTGATGGACTACGGCTTTCATGCGCCAACCGTTTCTTTCCCCGTAGCCGGAACGTTGATGATCGAACCCACGGAGAGCGAACCGAAAGAAGAACTGGATAGATTCTGCGATGCGTTGATAGAAATAAGAAATGAAATCCGGGAAGTCGAAGAAGGTAAGGCTGATAAAGAACACAATGTGTTGAAAAATGCTCCACATACTGCTGCCGTGATCACCGCGGATGAATGGACATTACCATACACTCGTCAAAAAGCAGCTTATCCTCTTCCTTTTGTTAAGGATGCCAAGTTCTGGCCAAGTGTTAGTCGAATTGACAATGCGTACGGAGACCGCAACCTGGTTTGCAGCTGTTTGCCGATGGAGGCTTTTGAAAAGTGAGCTTTATCAAAATTGACATCCCGATAAAAATCGGGATGTCAACTCCTTACTCTAATTTGGAACTTAATTCTTATCTCCCAGCCCGTATTGATCTAACAAATATACAAGCGCCGCCATGGACGCCGCTCCCAGTTCCAGCTCGCGCTTGTTGATTTTATCAAAAGTATCAACGGGCGTATGGTGATAATCGAAGTAACGCTGTGAATCAGGATAGTAACCGATAAGTGCAGTTCCTTGCGGACCCAACGGACCGATGTCTGCACCGCCTCCTTCAGAACCAAAATCAGTCAGGCCATAAGGCTCGAGCAAAGGTTTCCAGCTTTGAATTTTCTTTTTGGAAGCATCTGTGGTAGTCATCGTGAAACCACGAGGTGTAAATCCTCCACGATCCGATTCAATGGCAGCAATGTGTTTCTCTTTATTTTTCAAGGCCAGCTCCGCATATTTCTGACCTCCCCTTCCCCCGTTTTCTTCATTCATGAACATGACCGCCCGGATGGTGCGTTTCGGTTTGTAGCCCATCGAACTAAAAATTCTGAGCACTTCGATAGATTGAACACAGCCTGATCCATCATCATGGGCACCCTGCGCGAGGTCCCAGGAATCGAGGTGACCGCCGACCACGATGTACTCATCTTTGTATTCGCTTCCATTTAACTGGCCGATTACATTAAAAGAAGGAGCATCTTCCAGAATTTCACAATGTGACTCCAGATAGAATTGAAGGCTTTTATCGTCCTTCAGCAGTTTGCTCAAGAGTTCAGCATGACGGGTTGCAATAGCAACAGCAGGAATCTTTGTCACGTTCGGGTCATAGCGAAGGCCGCCCGTATGTGGATAGTCTTCCAGGTTGGAGCCCATTGATCTTACAATCACCGCCACTGCACCATACTTGGCTGCTTCAGATGGACCTCGGCTGCGCTGGTTGTTGGCTCCGCTGTATGCCGCAAAGGTGTTGATCAGGGTTGCATCCATCGGTCGGTTGAAAAAGACAATCTTACCCTGAACATTTTTTGCTCCAAGCTGTGCAAGCTCCTCAAAATTCTTCACCTCCACGATGGAAGCAGAAACTCCATCAGGACCGGTTCCTACTGATCCTCCGAGTGCACATACATTCAATTCAACCACTCCCATCTTTTTTGAATTGACTACCCGTCCGATTTCTTTTTGTCCGCGAACCCAATGCGGCACCATGACTGGCTGCAGCCAGACCGAATCGAACCCGAAATCTTCCATGACATGGCGACTCCATTCCACAGCGGCTGCCGCTCCAGGAGAACCACTGAGCCTTGGGCCAATTTTATTGCAGAGATTATCAAGCAAGGAATACGTTTTCCCTTCCGATAAGGCTTTGTTGTAAATCTGGCGAATGGCAGCTTCGTCCCTGGTTTGTCCGAGAACATTTTGACTGATAGCCAATAACAAAATGAATTGTATAATTTTCATAGGATGAGATTCAACTAATGCGAATATATTCGAATTCCCTGACGTGCGTACAGAGTGAACTTTACTTCTTCATCGATTGTAATATGTCATGGAAGGTATAACTTCGTAGCAATCAATTGTATGGCATTTCTTTTTGATTCATTTGAAGGTTGGAAACGCTACAGTGTGGAGAAAAAACGCTCGCTGATAGAAGTTGTGCTCGAATATGAAATTGAGCAGAAAGGCAGGACAGAAAATCAAATCTGGGAAGGCCTGGGTACAGCATGGACGGTGATGAAAGAAGCCGTCAGCACCGGACTGAATGAAGATATGACTTCCCGGTCCGGCATGATCAACAACGGCGCAAAAAAAGTCTTTCGCTATCCTAAGCCTGTTCTCTCCAAAGAGTTTCAGAATTTAATTTCACGCGCACTCGCGGCCAAGGAAGTTAATTCCTGCATGGGCCGGATCGTAGCCGCACCTACTGCAGGAGCCAGCGGCATTATGCCTGGAGTGCTATTCACTTTACAGGAGATCCATAATATACCGGACAAAAAAATTCTCGAAGCCATGTTACTGGCCGCTGGCATTGCACTGATCATGGAACAGAAAGCATCGATTGCCGGCGCCGTAGGCGGCTGCCAGGCAGAGACTGGAACGGCGGCTGCCATGGGTGCAGGCGCAATCGTGTATTGCCTTGGAGGAGATACGGATCAGATTTTTAATGGTGTGGCAGTCACTGTTCAATGTATGCTCGGCCTCGTCTGTGATCCTGTCGCGGGATTGGTTGAAGTCCCCTGTGTAGTAAGAAATGCCAGTGCTGCTGCGATCGCCAACAGCTCGGCGCAAATTGCCTTGGCCGATGTGAGTAGCGTCATTCCGGTTGATGAAGTTATTGAAGCCATGGGTGAAATCGGCGCCAGTATGGAAACACGTTATAAAGAGACCGCTCTCGGCGGATTGGCAGCGACACCTACCGCTCAGCGGATTGCAAAGAAAGTCTTGATTCGGGATATTGAAATTTTACCGGACGAGGAAATAAAGTGATACCCAATTCTAGAAATCTCTTTTCTTTTTCTGCTTGCCAATATAATATTTCAAACCCCCGGTAAACAGAAAATAGTTCACCCCTTCCAACTTGGTCGGGGATTGATAAACTCCATAATTAAGGTTAGCGGTAAATGTACTCTCTGCACTATTCATCATCTGGGTAGTATGGTATCCTCCCTCAATTACGAAAGCCAAGGTCTTCCTGAGTTTGATCTCAAGACCCAGGTCACCTCCAAATCCCATACTCGTATAAAAATTCTTTTCAAATCCAGGTTGAAATTGTGCAGGATAGCTGGGGGACAGAATGTCACTTTGCTGTACAAATGAGGCAACAGAGAAGATATATGATCCTTGAATGTACGGCACCAATTTACTGTTGTTATCCACAAAATTGGCTTTGACATTAAAGCCCCAAGAATTAAAGTGAGACAGCCGATGGTTTTCGTCCATTTCAAATTCAACTTTTTTATAAAATAGCCCAGCGCTTAATATCGGAGTAAATTCCCAGTTCATATAAACCTTGATAGAAGCCCCTGTTCCGCCGTCGTAGTACATCGTCGGACTGGTTACTCCGCTGGTCTTCAAAGGCCAGATTGACTTTAAACCATAAGGATCCACTTTGGAATCAACAAAGGAATGGCCAAACTGAAAACCGAAAGAAACCTGGGCATGTGTAGAAGATATCCCGGTCAGTGAAAAGACTACCGAGGAAAAAAGATAAACTATAAAACGCATAAGCGAGGTTAGGTGAGGTCTGCAGACTACAACAGAAATAACAGGAAAGAAACAGAAACGTCCAAATTTGTCGGCTCCAGGATAAATAAATTACTTTACAAACTCAGGCAATACCTGACGTCCAACAAAATAAATCACACCGGTAAAAATCAAGGACCACAATGCCGCACTCACAAACATGTAAAAAATAATTTTCTCTTTCGGACTACCGGAGCTCACGGCTAACAGCGTGCCTCCTATTGGAGTAAGAATAACCGGTGTCAGCAAAGCAATCCCGGTGAGTCCGTGTTTCTTCCACAATCCTTCATATTTCGTCTTATCAGAATCGGTTTTGTTTTTGTTTTTAAAAAAGCGTTTTCGAATCCAGTCTCCGAAATAAGTGAAGATCGTCACACTGGTCATCATTCCCGCGACAGTAACCAGTACGGTGGTAAGAAAATGAAGTTGAGCGCCAAATCCAATGGTGGGGCCGAGGATGAATTTGACCATGCTTCCCAGGAATACCGGAATGGCTTTCAGAAACTCCTCCATACTTCCTTACTTGGGTCCAAAACACAAATCACCGGCGTCACCCAGACCCGGTACGATGTAATATTTTGAATTCAGCTTTTCATCAATGGAAAAGACCCAAAGTGTTGCCGGGATCTTTATATTTTTTATCAGATACTGAACGCCTTCGGGTGCGGAAATAACCGATGCCAAATGCAGGTAGGTAGGCTGACCATGTTTGATAACCGTTGTTACCGCATCCACAAGTGACCTTCCTGTGGCCAGCATTGTATCCGTAACGATTACCGTTTTGCCAGCCAGCGAAGGTGCGGCCATATAATCCCGCTGCACATGAATCTCTGAAGTTCCTTCAACACGATATGATCCGATAAATCCAGTGTCCGCACGGTCAAAGACATGTTGAAAGCCGGCAAGAAAAGGAAGTCCGGCCCGGAGAATAGTCAGCAGTACGATTTCCTGATCCGGCAGATTCATCACCGCTTGCCCCAGGGGGGTTGTGACTTCTTCCTTATGATAATCGAGGTGTTTTGAAATTTCATACGCCATGATTTCTCCCAGCCTGCCCAGGTTATTGCGAAAGCGCAGCCTGTCTTTCTGAATTTCCGGATCGCGCAGCTCACGCAGATACTGATTGGCTACCGAGTTTTGTTCTCCAAGGTTTTTTACCGTCATGTTTAAAAAAGAAATTTAGAACAAAGTATTCCGCTAACGAAGTGATCCAACAGAAAAAATTACTGCTGCTGGGCTGCCAGTTCATACGCTTGCTGGTAATTTTTGATCAGGTTTTTCCAGTCAAAAGCGGAAGAATAATTTTCCACATTATTTCGCTGCATAATCCGGTCGCGCCGCGATTGGGTTAGGAATCGGTATAGCGATCCGGTAAGCTGTCGGGCGCTCCAGTCGAATGTCCGCTTGCCCCGTTCAATTACAAACATGCCGTTTTTTTCATAGTCAGGAAAATTACGGGTAAGATAGTCGCCAAATCCCGACAGGTCGCTGGTTACTGACGGCACACCGCTGGCCAGACATTCGAGGGGTGTATACCCCCATGGTTCGTAGTAACTCGGAAAGACACCCAGGTGACAGCCCCGAACAAATTGACTGTAATCCATTCCAAACAAAGGACTGGTGGAGTTGATAAAATCAGGGTGATAAACAATTTTTACTTTGTCCTCCGGACGATTCAAAAAATTACGTCTTACCAGGAACTGAAGAATTTCATCCGACTCTTCATTCACCAGCTTGTGTGTAACTACCGGCGGCAATTTATTGGTCTTCCAGCTTTGAATGGTCCTGCGATATCTCAATTTCCAGTAGTCTTCCACAAAGTCATTCAGGTTGGGAAGCCGGTTGTCCTGCCGCATGGTCGACGCGTAAAAAAGTTTCTTACCCACTTCATTTTCGATGGCCTCACAGGTCTGCCGGATTTCCTCCATCATGGCCCGCGACTGCAACGCTTCCGGCTTGATGCTGTAGAAATCACGCCGGGTAACAAAGAACATGACAACTGTTATCTCTGCTTTTTCAGCCTTCAGTTTTTCATTCAGATTCCATAATGCCTCAAGCGTCAGATCAAAACCCTTGTTTTTGTATTCGTACCGGCCAGATGTAAAAAGATATATCGTCTTGTCCAGGTCAAAGGTGTACGACTGGAAAAAATGTCCCATTACAAATTCATGGATCTCCTTTTTATAACGGGCATGAAGGTTTTGAAATTCATGCAGGGCCTCAAACCGCTCGATGTTCAGCCCATTCGGTACGATCACTTCCGGTTTGCGCTTGAGTAAATGCTTGCATTCACGCGCTGTAACATCACTCACCGTAGTGAATACATCACAGTTCTTTGCACATCCGAATTCAATAGCTTCTTCAGTGACCACCCCGAATTTCTTCGCTTCAACTTCATGATTGAAAAAGGGTAAGTGGGCGTAGAATAGAGGAGAATTGATGGCGAGATGACGTCCTAATTGTGTGGCATGCGTGGTGAAAATGGTCCTGACCGGCATTTTCTCCCGTTTAATATCCAGAATAGGAAGACCGGCCATCCATTCATGAAAATGGGCAAGAATTGCTGTGTCCTCTCCGGATAACTTTACGAGTTCATCAAAAAATAACTTGGTCAGGTAGCCGAAAGCCACCACCTGGTTGATCAGTTTGTTGTTTTCTGGTGTGGTAATCCCATGATTCTTCCATAATAAATATTTGATTACCACCAGGGCTTTATCTTCTATGACATTCGGATTGAGCAACACGACCCGCGGTTTGCCTGTGATGAGCCATTCTGCATAGTGCAAAT
>DAOMZK010000003.1:0-20020 GCA_035438035.1 Cyclobacteriaceae bacterium
ACTGGCGACTGCTGGCATCGGTGGTGTACCAGGAATCCAATTTTCAGCCCAGTGCCGAGTCATGGGCTGGCGCGGTGGGCTTGATGCAGTTGATGCCTGAGACGGCTACTGAATTTGGAGCTGTGGACAGGACCAATCCGAATCAAAGTCTTAAAGCCGGGGTGCGCTATCTCAAATACCTGGACAAGCTTTGGGGGAAATACATTAATGATAAAAACGAAAGACTGAAGTTCGTTTTAGCATCGTACAATGCCGGGCTTTCTCATATTCTGGATGCCCGCAACCTTGCAAAAAAATATGGCAAGGATCCGACTAAATGGGATGATGTGGAGTCATTCCTGAAACAAAAATCCAATCCCAAATATTATCGTGATCCGATAGCAGTCGCAGGCTATTGCAAATGCGAGGAGCCGGTGAACTATGTAAAGGATATTCTCAACCGGTACGAGGAATATAAAATTCTGATCGCTGAAGTTTGAGAGTCCTGATAATCAGGAAAGAATAAGTTGGTCTGCAATGGCTTTAAAATCCAGTAACTCCCATTTTGTTCCGATGGCCGGTGTTTTCATCACCTTGTTCATTATTGCATGCTGTATTTTCCCAATACGTTGGGCTTCGGAATATCTGATTTCCTCATGGAAGGTTACCATAGAATACAGCGGTATCCACTTTTCCGGATACAGTTCGTGAAGTTTGGCTTCAATTTTTTTACGAAGCAGAAACTCCTCATCGCCCACTAAATCCCGCATTTCAATAAAGTTATCAAGAGCAAGATCCTGGATGGCATCAGCATCTGGTTTGCGCAATTGCTGGAATTCATTTAGAGCCCGCGTCCAATCCTCTTCATGAAGACTAAGCAACTGGTTGAGTATGCGGCAATCTTCAAACCCGGCATTCATTCCCTGACCATAGAATGGGACCAGGCCGTGCGCTGCGTCGCCGATCAGCAGGGTCTTATTTTTGACCCAGGGGTAACAGCGGATAGTCACAAGGGATGAGGTTGCGTTGTCCCGAAAATCCTCTTGTAAAGAAGGCATGATTGCTTTGGCGTCGGGGAAATTGCTTTCAAAAAAAGATTCAATTTTTTCCGGAGACTGGAGTTGTTTGAAAGATGACTTGCCTTCAAAAGGAAAAAACAACGTGCAGGTAAAGGTAGCGTCAGGATTCGGCAAGGCGATCAGCATATAACTTTCGCGCGGCCATATGTGCAACGCTTCTTTTTCCATCAGGAATTCTCCGAGATCACCGGGAGGAATTCTTAATTCCTTGTAGCCGTGTTCGATGTAGGACTGTGAGTATTCAAACCGGTCAGAAATCTGGAAGGCATTCCGCACCGCAGAAAAGGCACCGTCAGCCCCGATAATGAAATCTGTAGCATGACGGAGTGTATCATGGTTGTGTTGGAAAGTAATTTCAGTTTTCTCCAGATTGACGTCAACACATTTGTACTCAAAGAAAAACTGAACGCCTTGTTTTTCGGCTTCATCCATGAGTACCATGTTAAGACCAGTCCGTGAAATGGAATTGATGAATTGGCCCTGCTTGCCATACGGTTGGAATGACAGGTTCCCTTTTATGTCATGGATTTGGCGGCCTTTCATCGGAACCGAATTTTTTTTCATTTGCTCGGCCAGTCCCACCTCTTCAAGGGGACGAATACCCCTGTTGCTAAGGGCCAGGTTAATGGAGCGCCCGCTACCTAAAATATGGGAACGCATATCAAAACGACGCTCGTATACAGAAACAGCATACCCCCTTTTGGCCAGGTAAATAGACAGAAGAGAACCGACGAGGCCGGCACCAATTATCGTGATCTGTGATGGTTTCTTCATAATAGTTAAATGTCGGATTCGAAACTCAATATGTGAAATTGTCAGGGCTGGAGGCATGATTTATATCATGGTATCGCCCTTCGAATATCAGACTTATACTAAATGTATTCTGAAAAGCTCAGCGAATCGGTAGATTTCTTCAAATGAATTGTATAGCGGGACGGGCGCCACGCGTATAACATCGGGCTCACGCCAGTCAGCCACGATGCCTGCATGGGTAAGTTTTTCAAAAACCTTGCGTCCATTTTTCTTCATCAGAATCGAAATCTGACAACCCCTTTCATCCGGTGCTGAAGGTGTGATGATTGTAAAATATCGCTGATCAGGATCGATTTGCCTGAGGAGAAATTCCAGATACGCAGTCATCGTAAGACTCTTTTTTCTGAGCTTACTGATCCCGGCTTTTTTAAACAAGTGAAGCGAAGCGAGGTGCGCGGCGCCACTCAACACGGGAAAATTGGAAAGTTGCCACCCATCAACGCCAGCTATGGGTTGAAAGCCTTTTTTCATTTTGAATCGTTCCTGCTCCTGGTGTCCCCACCATCCTGCAAGTCTGGGCAGATCACTTTTGGCATGACGCTCATGGACAAATGCTCCGGCAACGCCTCCGGGTCCGGAATTCAGGTACTTGTAGCCGCACCAAACTGCAAAATCAACGTCATCGTTGTGCAGGTTAAGCGGAACATTTCCCACAGCATGGGCCAGATCATACCCTGCCAGCGCACCGGCTTGATGTGCGGCCTGTGTAATCTCTTTTATTTTAAAAAATTGTCCGGAATAGTATTGGACACCTCCAAAAATTACCAATGCGAGTTCTTTACTGTTTTCCTGAATGGCATGGAGAATATCTTCTGTCCTTAGATTGTATTCACCGGTTCGGGGTCGCAGCTCAATCAAAGTACTTTCAGGGTTCAGCCCTTTCAGCTTTATCTGTGACTCCAAAGCATATTGGTCTGAAGAAAACGCACCAGACTCTGTGATAATTTTGAAACGTCCATTAGCAGGCCGGTAAAATGAAGTGAGCATTAAGTGAAGGTTGACGGTAAGTTGATTCATCGCCACTACTTCGAAGGGTTGTGCGCCAACCAGCTTTGACAGGACGTCTTTGCCAAACTTGTGGTAATACAGCCAAGGCCTTTTGCTCTGAAAATGACCCTCTACGGCAAGATTAGCCCAATCATCGAGTTCTTCGACAATAAATTTCTTTGTCCATTTAGGCTGAAGTCCGAGGGAATTACCGCAAAAGTAAATGGCAGGCTTACCCTTCACATTGGGAATGTGAAATTCATTTCTAAATCCGCGCAGTGGATCCTTCTTGTCCAATCCAGCCGCAAAAACTCGCGAATTAAGAAACTTCATCTCAATTGACAGTTGCCATGACCCTTGCCATATTCAGGTTAACCTGGAGATGGTGGTGTTCAACATGATAAATGGTGAAGTACAGCATTTCACGAAGTGTAATTTTTCCCAATAAGGGATGTGGCAGAATAAATGCGTCCAACTCGGATTCTGAGAATCTGTCGATGCGGGAAGACAATGAGTTTACCTTATTTTCCAGCGTCTGAATCAGTGCGAACCGATCGCAGGTGGAATCAGGAAGAAATCGTGGCGTGGATTTTCCACCGGCCTGAAGTTTCTCCTTATATCTTGTTACCAGTTCATCGTAAGACCGGGATGGCCGGTTGGCTCTGCCAAAAATCAGTGGGAATAAAAATTTGGGCAGAACAAAAGCGGTTCTTACCGGGGCTACACTTTTCACTATGTGATCCAGTTGCTGAACAGGCGTCCATTTTCCCGGAAGGGAATTTCTGGCCACTACATCTGAGAGGCCTCGTATAAAATCAGTAAATTCAGAATGGTTCTTTACCAGTACATCCTGTAGTTCATTCTTCTTCATATCTATACAAATCGGGGATCAGCTTCCATTATATGCCCGCAGTTTTTGCAGGTGCGCAGTTCTTCAGAACCATAAAATTCACGGAAGCGCGGAATAAAATCTTTTTCAATGTTATTCAGGTGGAACTTATATTCATGCAGCTGATGATTGCATTTTTCGCAGAACCAAAGCAGTCCGTCATCTTCAGAAGCTTTGCGCTTGGCTTCAATCACGAGCCCGAGAGAATGGGGAGTACGAATGGGTGAATGGGGAACACGTGCGGGGAGGAGGAACATGTCGCCTTCATTAAGCGGAATTTCCACTGCCTTTCCATCTTCCTGTATTTTGACCGTAATGCTGCCTTCAAGCTGATAGTAGAGTTCCTCCGTTTCGTTGTAGTGATAATCCTTCCTGGCATTGGGCCCGGCCACCACCATGACGATAAAATCACCAGCGTCCGCATACAGGTTTTTGTTACCTACAGGAGGTTTTAGCAGGTGGCGGTTATCCTTAAGCCATTGGGTGAGATTGAAGGGTCTTTGGATTGACATAGCGTATCAGTGATGATATCGTAAATTGAACAAGATTATTTTTTCCATCGTTCCAGCGTAGGAATATTTCGCGTAAATATTCCAGACAGAAAACCGGGGATGCCAAACGATTTCAGCTTGCCTTTCACCCGTTCTTTCATTTCTGACACGGTCATGTGGGGCTGGGTAAATTGACCTTGTTGATAGCAATGGCTGCAATACTTGATCGATTTTATACCGTCGGTATCTGTGCCTCCTCCCCGGGGATCGCGTTTCAATGGCATTCCGCAGCTTTGGCAATTTGAATATGCTTTTTCCATGGATTCCTTACTGGCTCAGCATCAGGATATTCATGTGAAAGGTAACGTTCTTTTATATTTACTAAAAATGAACTATGAATCTTGATCTGACGGCAAAAAGGGCACTGGTTTGCGGAAGCACACAGGGAATTGGTAAGGCTGCCGCAGTAGAACTGGCACAACTGGGAGCCAGTATTACGCTTGTGGCACGCGATGAGAATAAACTGAAGGCAACGATTCAGGAGCTGGTTGCTAAAAATGGACAGAAGCATAAATACCGGGTGGCCGATTTCAACTTTCCCGACAAATTGAAATCAATGATTGAGAAATATGCAGGCGAAGAAATTGTGCATATACTCATCAATAACACGGGCGGACCTCCGGGCGGTCCTGCCCTTGCTGCTCCCCTGGAGGAATTTACAGCAGCATTTTCCAATCATCTTTTGTGTAACCATATCCTTGTACAGGCACTGGCACCGGGAATGAAAAAGGAAAAGTATGGGCGTATCATTAATGTGATTTCTACTTCGGTGAAGATGCCGATTAAAGGACTTGGAGTTTCCAACACCATTCGTGGGGCGGTAGCAAACTGGTCCAAGACACTTTCAGTGGAGTTGGCACCTTTTGGAATTACCGTAAACAATGTACTGCCTGGCGCATCTATGACCGGCCGGCTGGAGTCGATCATACACGATCGTGCCAGCAAACAAAACAAATCCGCCGAAGAGGTAATGAAGGAGATGATTGCAGAAATTCCGGCCGGCAGAATCTCTTCCCCGTATGAAGTAGCCGCGGCCATCGCCTTTCTGGCCACGCCGGCTGCCGGTTATATTAATGGAATCAATGTCCCGGTTGACGGCGGACGAATGGGAACACTGTAGCGATGGAAAAAATTCTAAACTATATTGATGGACACCTTCTGGAACCTGTTTCCGGAAAATTTCTTGACAATATCAATCCTGCTGAAGGAAATGTATATAGCCTTATTGCAGATTCTGATGAGCGGGATGTGGCTAAAGCCGCAGAAGCCGCAAGAAACGCCTTCCCATCCTGGTCAGCCATGGAAGCAGAAAAGCGGTTTGCTATTCTGTCCAGGATCGCGGACCTCATTGATCGTGATGTGGATCGTCTGGCATTGGCAGAAAGTATGGACAACGGCAAGCCTGTAAAGCTGGCCCGGTCCCTGGATATTCCCCGCGCATCATCAAACATTCGATTTTACGCTACGGCCGCTGTGCATTTTGCGAGTGAAGCTCATATCACTGATGTGCAGGCTGTAAATTATACCGTGCGTTCCCCCATTGGCGTGGTAGGATGTATTTCACCCTGGAATCTGCCCTTGTATTTGTTTACCTGGAAGATCGCTCCGGCACTGGCGGCCGGATGTACCGTTGTTGCCAAGCCATCGGAGCTGACGCCGATGACAGCCTTCTTGTTTACAAAAATTTGCCAGGAAGCTGGACTGCCTGCGGGTGTGCTGAATGTAGTTCACGGTCTTGGACCCAAAGCAGGACAAGCCATCATTGAACATCCTGATATTACGGCTATTTCTTTTACGGGTGGAACAGTGACAGGTAAAAAAATAGCTTCGACAGCCGCGCCCAAGCTAAAAAAACTTTCACTCGAACTGGGAGGAAAAAATCCGAATATCATTTTTTCCGATTGTGATTTTGAATTGGCACTTAAAACATCCATTCAATCATCTTTTACCAACCAGGGTGAAATTTGCCTTTGTGGTTCCAGGATTTTTGTTGAACGTAATTTGTATGACCGCTTTGTAAAATCCTTTGTAGAAAAAACGAAGGACCTGATAGTCGGAGACCCCCTTGAAAGCAATACCAACCTGGGTCCATTGGTTTCTGAAGGACATATGAAAAAGATTTTAGGATACCTCGAGCTTGCAAAAGAAGAAGGGGGCAAAATTATTACGGGAGGAGAAAGAGTCAGATTGAATGGCCGTTGTGAACAGGGATATTTTGTTTCCCCTGCAGTAATTACCGGGTTAGATCACAGCTGCCGGACCAACCAGGAAGAGATCTTCGGCCCGGTGGTGACCATTATGCCGTTTGACAGCGAGGAAGAGGTTGTGGCTTTCGCCAACAGCACGACATACGGTCTATCGGCCACCATCTGGACAGAGAATCTGAAGAAGGCGCATCGGGTAGCGGCCAGTGTAAAAAGTGGCATTATCTGGGTCAATTGCTGGCTTTTCAGGGACCTGCGAACCCCGTTTGGCGGAATGAAGCAGTCGGGAGTAGGAAGAGAAGGCGGATGGGAGGCATTGCGTTTTTTTACGGAAGCAAAGAATGTGTGTATTAAACTTTAGCGCTTTATTTCCGGGACTGCCCAATCCATGAGTTTCTTCGACATCCATAACATTTTAGTAAAGGTGCTGGGATATCCGCTCAGCTACCTGGAGTTTTTCGCAACCCTATCCGGATTTATTGCAGTCTGGCTCTCTGCTCGCGCCAACATCTGGAGCTGGCCAATTGGCATTGTCAATGTGACGCTTTTTTTCTTTTTGGTATTCCAGGTCCAGCTTTACCCGGACATGTTTCTACAGGTTTTCTTTTTCATCACCAACCTGATGGGGTGGTGGCGATGGACGCATCCGAAAAAAGGTGAGGAAGATCGGAAACTTGAGCTTCGTGTAAGCTGGATGCCACTGTCCATGTTAATAGTCTTTTCTGTTGTTACACTATTTGCGACGATCCTTTCCGGGTATTTCGCAGGCAACTTGCATGAATTGTTCCCCCAAATCTTTAATAAACCCAGTGCATTTCCCTTCCTGGATTCTTTTGTAATGGTGGTCAGTATTGCCGCAACCTACCTGATGATTCAAAAGAAAATTGAATGCTGGATAGCGTGGTTAATTGCCGACCTGGTGGCGACATTCTTATATTTTTCAAAAGGCATTTTTTTTGTAGGACTGGAGTTTACGGCATTTTGTGTGATCACCATTGTCGGCTTTATCACCTGGCGTAGGGAGTTTAACGGGTATGCCGTATGAAAAGGGGCCTTGTAATTGGGAAGTTCATGCCGTTGCACAAGGGTCATGTAGCCCTTATTCAATTTGCCGCAGCGCAATGTGATGAACTGATCGTATCCATGTCATTTAAGCAGGATGATCCTATTCCGGGTCCTCTTCGTTTTGAATGGATTTGTGAGGAGTTTAAAAATTATCCTCAAATCAAACCAGAGATTTCCAGGGATGATTTTGATGACGAGACTTTACCATGGAAGCGCCGGGCACCCCAATGGATTTCATTTCTAAAGAAGCGATTTCTAAAAATAGATTTTTTTTTCAGTTCTGAATCTTATGGTGATGAGATTGCGGAAGGCATTGGCGCAAAGCATATCAGGTTTGATCCTGATCGTAAAAGAATAAAAGTATCAGGCACTTTGATACGGAAGAGTCCATTTCAATACTGGGACTTTATTGCAGCTTCTGCTACCGGGTATTTTGTAAAAAAAATCTGCTTTTATGGTCCGGAGAGTACGGGGAAAACTACCATGTCAAAAAAGTTGGCTGCAATTTATAAGACCGAATTTGTGCCAGAAGTCTCCCGTGAAATTGTCACCACCAATGATTTCTCGGTTGAGGACATTATTAAGATTGGTCATGCGCAAACGCAGCGCGTACAAGAGAAACAAAAAGTGGCACGCAAACTTTTATTTTGTGATTCAGATCTCATCACGACGGAAATTTATTGCAGGCACTATCTAAAAGTGATTCCGCCTGTTCTTTTTGTGTTGGAGAAAAATGTGGACTACGACCGGTATTATTTTTTTGATATTGATGTTCCCTGGGTGGCGGACGAGCTTCGCGACCTGGGTGAGCGGAGGGGGGAGATGTTTAACATCTTCAGGGAGGAATTAGAAAAGAGAAAAATTCCATTTCAAATGGTCAGGGGAAATTATGAAGAGAGGGAAAAATTTCTCCGCAGAGAAATGGATAGTTTGCTGCTTCAGAATTCTTAACGCCTTACTTTTTCCACTTTCTTCCCGGAAATTCTGAGCGGAAAGTTTCAATTCCCTTGCGGTCCTGGAGCGTTACGAAGCAGTTCCTTCCGTCTTTTCCGCCAAAAACGAGGTTGCTTGTCTTTTTTCCTTTCATTTCAACTTCACGTTGCAGCACTCCATTGCTTGAAAAAATGGCGATCGTGCCTTTGCCATACCGGGTGACGTACAAATTACCCTGGTTGTCACATTTCATCCCGTCAAGGCCGTGATCGGGAAATTCAGTGAATAGACGCTGATTGCTGATGTTACCTTCGGAATCCACATCAAAAGCCCAAATTTTGCGCTGGACGCTTTCATTGACATAAAGCGTTTTTTCATCCGGACTGAGTTCAATGCCATTGGTCGTGCCCATTCCATCTTTCAACAGCACTGGTTTTCCGTCCGGCTCAATGCGCCATAACTTTCCCGTGCCTTCTTTCCAATTTGGATCCGAGGCAAAGAGTTGATCGTTTTTATTGATGGTCAGATCATTGGGCTGGTTGAATTGATCGTTGTGGCAGTATACCGTTACGGCTTTGGTCTTCATATCGACTCTTAAAATATTATGACCGGTAAAATCTGCGATGAGCATACTTCCTTTCGAATTGATCATGATGGAATTCCCGGTACTGCCGGACGGAAGTATTACCAATTTTTTTACTGATCCATTTTTGTCTACACTGGCAATCGTTCCATCCTGTTCAAAATTGACGACATACAAATTGTGCTTGCTGTCGACCTGTGGGCCTTCGATATTTTTTGTAAATAAATTTTCAGCAGTAAGGTCAGAAGACTGATAGTAGGTTAATTTTTCCTGGGCTATTGTCAACAGAGAGCAAGCACAAAACAGGATAATTAAAAAATAACCACTGACTTTCATGACATTTGTTTGCCAGCCCGGTGACCCTGTATTGAAAAGAATAAAATGTAGAGGTAGCAGGGCACCATTATCCAATAGGCTTGCTGGGAATTGAAAATTTCAGACAGTTTCCCATACACCAATGGCAATAACGCTCCGCCTGCAATCGCCATAATCAGTAATGCAGAACCGGTTTTGGTAAATTTTCCGAGCCCATCAATAGCCAGTGGGAATATGGCGGGCCACATCAGAGAATTGGCCAGGCCCAAGAGGGCTATAAATCCTACTGAAACATAACTATCTGACAGAACGGCCAGAAAAGTAAAGATAACGCCTAGTATAGAACAGAATTTAAGGGCATTGGCTTGAGAAATGTATTTGGGAATGGCCACAATTCCGATAATGTACCCGATAAGCATGCAGGCAAGGGTTCCTTGTGTAAAATATCTTGCGGTCGACAGTTCAATCCCTAATGATTTACCATAGCTGATAATCGTATCGCCAGCCAATACTTCTACGCCAACATAGAGAAACAGGGCCAGCACACCTAACAGAAGGTGGGGAAATTGAAAAACACTTGTTTTTGAATGAGATGGATCGCCTGATGTTTCATCGCCATCGTCCTTGATATCAGGCAGAGATGAACGCATGATGGCAATGGATAATAATACCAGGACGCCGGCAATGATCAGATAAGGAGTGACCACTCTGCCGGCAAGTTCAGTGAGCGCCGCTTCCTTCTCTGATGGATCCATTATTCTCAGCCTTTGTTCCAGTCCATCGGCATCACTCAATGCGATATATCCGAAAATTAGACCTGCCAGAATGCCCGCAACTTTATTGCAAATTCCCATGATGCTGATGCGCATCGCCGCACTTTCCTTCGGTCCGATAATGGTGGCATAAGGATTGGAAGCGGTCTGCAAGAGTGCTAGTCCGGTTCCGATGATGAACAGGCCCACAAGAAACAGGTTATAATTTCTTGTGCCTGCTGCCGGTACAAACAAGACAGCACCAATAGCCATTATGAATAGACCGATTGCCATTCCCTTTTTATATCCCGTTTTTGAAAGGACGTAGGAGGCTGGCAGGGCCATTACTGTGTAGGCAATAAAAAAAGCAGTCGCCACAAGGTAGGATTGAAAATCGCTTTCAAGCTGGCACGCGATTTTAAGATAAGGGATCAGCGTTCCGTTAATCCATGTAACAAAGCCAAATATGAAAAAGAGTGCGCCAATGATCACAATCGATGTGGTGTAGCTGGATGGGCGGGAAGATTGTGTCATCTCGGTTTAATTTGGTTTGTGTCGAAAAATCCTATTTTTAGGTTAAATTAATTGTCCGCTTCAGCATTAAAAATATTTTCTAATTACTCATTTTTAAGTAATTCAACCTAATTGAGTATGAAACATAAATTATCCCTACTCGTCATGGCAGCCGGCATGGGCAGTCGCTATGGAGGCATTAAACAAATTGATGGTTTTGGCCCCAACGGTGAAACTATCATGGACTACTCTTTATACGACGCGCTACGGGCAGGCTTTACCAACATAGTGTTTGTCGTACGGGAAGAAATAAAGGAAACGGTAAAAGAAATGTTCCTGCCCAAACTTCAAGGAAAAGCTGATGTGCATTTTGAAGTACAATCTTTGAATAGGTTTGTTCCTTCAAAGTTCAGCAAGATAGATCGGAAAAAGCCATGGGGTACAACGCATGCCATGCTTTGTGGAAGAGAAGTGATTGATGGACCTTTTGCGGTGATCAATGCCGATGATTTTTATGGCCGTGACTCATTCCAGGCGTTGGCAGATTTTTTCAAAACTGCTTCTCCGGATCATCATGCCATGGTGGGATATACCCTCGCGAATGTTTTATCTGACCATGGAAGCGTATCACGAGGTGTGGCCGAAGAGCGCGATGCACAGGGATATTTGAAGAAACTGAACGAACTGACGACCATCGTAAAAGAAAATGGGAAAATCATAACCAAAGAAGCTTCAGGTGACCGGGAACTGGCGCCGTCACTTCCGGTGTCGATGAATTGCTGGGGCTTCCAGGCCGGCATATTTGACTTGTCAGAAAAGATGTTCGTGGAGTTTGTAGAAAAAAATATCAACAACCCATCCGCTGAATTTTACATTGCTCTGCTGGTCTCGGAATTGATTCGGCTGAACCTGGGCAAGGTGCATATCATCGGTGGCGGCAATACATGGTTCGGTGTAACCTACAAGGAAGATAAGGAGCTCGTATCGGGCAAAATCAAAGCATTGGTGGATGCAGGAGTGTACCCTGCGAAATTGTGGAAGTAATTCTTCGGGCTTTTGGATTAAATCCGGATTCGTTTGTTATACAGCCGATAGGAACGGGTCATATTCACAAGACTTATAAACTTTCAGGTATGCCGAGCTACATATTGCAACGGGTCAATAGGAATGTATTCAAGCAACCTGAAATTATTGCCTCCAACCTTCGGCACACTTCTGACTATCTTAAAAAGAATTTTCCCGGATATTCATTTCTACGTGCTATTCCATCAAAAGATCATTTAGAGATGGTGTATGATGAGGAAGATTTTCCCTGGCGGCTCTTTGAATTTCGTGATAACACCATCACGATAGACAAAGTCAACACTGTTCAGGAGGCTTTTAGTGCGGCCCAGGAGTTTGCCAGGCTGACCCGCTATCTGGATAAAATTGATGTCGCAAAGTTTAAGGAAACTATTCCGGGATTTCAGGATCTGGCATTACGGTTCGATCAATTTAAAACGGCACTTTCGGCTACTACACCAGAACGGAGAAAAGGTGCCGCCCGTGAGATTCAATCCGCACTTGGTTTTCAACCGCTCGTGACGCGGTACCAGCAATTGATAAAGGAAAATTTCCTGCAGCTGCGCATCGTTCACAATGACACCAAGATCAATAATGTTCTGTTTGATGCGGTCAGCGGTGAGGCAGTTTGTGTTATAGACCTGGACACACTTATGCCGGGTTATTTTATTTATGATTTGGGAGATATGGTAAGAACATTTGTCAGCCCGGTAAGTGAAGAGGAGAAGGACTTTTCAAAAGTTGTTTTCCGAAAGGATATCTACGAAGCAATCCTTTCTGGATATCTGTCGCAAATGGAAGGGGTGATGTCAGATGCAGAAAAGAAATCAATTCCGTTTGCCGGGAAAATGATGACCTACATAATGGCTTTACGGTTCCTGGCAGATTACCTCAATGGAAATGTCTACTATCATACGACCTATCCGGAACAGAATCTTGTCCGGGCTGGGAATCAGCTAAAATTATTGGAGATTCTGAATAAGGAAATTCCGGAATTGTAAACGGAGTACTTTCTCCACTTCTCCCCCTCTATTCAACAGGAACATTGACATGCCGCTCCGCGTGATAGGAAGAGCGAACGAGCGGACCTGCTTCCACATACTTTAATCCCCTTTTCAATCCTTCCGCTTTGTACATTTCAAAAGTATCGGGATGAATGAACTCGGCGACTTCGAGATGCATTTTAGTGGGCTGCAGATATTGCCCAAGCGTGAGGATGATCAACCCATTATTCACAAGGTCATCCATAGCTTTGAAAACTTCTTCTTTTGTTTCACCCAGTCCCAGCATAATCCCGCTCTTGGTTCTTTTGCCGGCACTTCGGATCCGTTTAATTTGCTCCAGACTGCGTTCGTATTTGGCCTGCGGTCTTACGCGGCGATACAAACGTTCCACCGTTTCCATATTATGTGAAACAACCTCCTGACCACCTTCAATCATTCTGGCGAGTGCTTCCCAATTTCCTTTTGTATCTGGAATCAACGACTCAATAGTTGTGGCAGGTGCTGCCTTTTTTGTCTGAACGATTGTCTGGTACCAAACTTCAGCGCCGCGGTCTTTCAACTCATCACGGTTAACCGAAGTAATGACCGCATGTTTGACGCCCATCAACCGAATAGCTTCTGCTACGCGTCTGGGTTCGTCTTCATCGTATTCAGGAGGTCTTCCTGTGGCTACAGCACAAAATGTGCAGCTACGCGTGCATACATTTCCAAGGATCATGAATGTAGCCGTACCGGCTCCCCAGCATTCACCCATGTTAGGACAATTTCCACTTTCACAGATGGTATGAAGTTTATGGGTATCAACCAGGTGGCGAACCTGTGCATATTCGGGACCAACCGGCAGTTTTACCCGCAGCCAGCTTGGTTTTCTCTTCCTGGTTTCTTCCTGGGATATGACGGGCAGTTCGATCACTCAGCTATAATCTGATTATTTGCCAATAAGTTCCTTGTATTGTGCAGCAGTTAACAACTTCCCAGCATCGGCCCCATTCTTCATTTCAATTTTTATCATCCAGCCGTCACTATAGGGATCGCTATTAACTTTTTCGGGGCTTGTATCGAGTGTTTTGTTGAATTCGAGAACTTTTCCGGCCACGGGCATAAACAGGTCACTAACTGTCTTGACAGCTTCCACGGTTCCAAAAACGGCATGCTCCGCTACATCCTGACCAACGGACGAAATGTCCACGTACACAATGTCTCCCAATTCCCCCTGGGCAAAATCAGTGATTCCGATTGTTGCCGTATTTCCTTCAATTTTGACCCATTCATGATCTTTGGTGTACTTCAGTCCTTCTGGAATATTCATGGTGTTGTTTTTTGAATGTCAAAAATAGGAGAAGATTGGGAGAAGTGGAAGCACTTCTTTGACAAGCTGCTAACTGCAAGGGGGATTTGTATTGAATGATTTACTGTGAAAGGTTGAACAGAATCTTGGTTCCAACACGCGTAGTCGTCCTGCGGTATGAGTTGGTTACGAGTGGATCATTTTCATTGTAATCAACATACAATTGGATATTCAGTTTGTTGTTCACTGCATAGCTAACGTTGGGCCTGATTTGAATATTGATATTACCGTTTGTGATGGCATTTACTTCATCAATTTTACGTTGTATAGTTACGTTGTTCGTGACGCCAATATTAAGTCTGAAATTAACATCATTCTTCATTGTGATGGTGCGTCCATGGTCTTTGATCGGGAGCTTCATATTATTTTTGATAAACCCTATTTCGACAGACCAGTCTTTGGCATTTACTTCTGTGATCTGGGCATTGGAGACGTTCAGAGATAAATCGCGTTTGGTTTTATATTCGAATCGGGCTGTCAGCCTGCTTTTTGTCCTTACGCTGATTCCAATGAGTGGCGCGAATTGCTCAGATATCATCACCTGGCTGATGACGTATACCGGGATCAACTGATTCTGACTGTTGACTACAGAAGCAAATGTTCCGTTGTTGTAATCTGTAAGCGGAACGTTGTTGGCGACATTGGAATATTCAAGCGAATTTGTAAAGTTGGATACCGCATACGTCGATGAGTAAGCATGGGTAATACTGATCGATTGAAAAACATCCTTGAAGGCATTGAGTTTCTGCAGGCCACTGTAGTCCAGCCGCCATCCGGGAAGTGGAGTAGAGGGGAAGGGTGACAGACCAACCGTATTGGCACTTTGACCGGTATAGGCTGAAAAGAAGGCGGGAATCAGAACGTCCTGAGATTTGGTTTCATAGCCTTTGCCCGTAGTTTGTGTGAAACGATTTTGAATAACGCCGATATTGGTCTCAAACTGTTTGAAGACATCGGAGGTCAGGCTTGTGTTATTCATGAACGTGGTACCAATGGCAATGGTTGAAATCCTGTAGCTACCGGACCGGGTGGGGCTTAATTCATAATAGTCTGGCGGCAACACGTTGCCATTGGCGTCCTGTTGATGGGCATCGTACCGGTAAATCTCCTGGAAAGTTGACGTAACCGTTTTTTTAACGTCCAGTTGAATTTTGAGATCAGGAGAAAATTCAATGGAAGAACGAATACCCAGGTCTTGCGTGGAATTCTGACTGAAAGGTGTGGTTAACTTTTGCGATTTAGTGAGCCATCCGTTATCCCGGGCTTTGAAGCGAATGTCAGGATCCTGGCTTCCTAAAATGAATCCCCACCCCGGTGCATTCCACGATTCATCCATACCCAAATGTTTGGGACTGGGTAAGAAACCGGGAAGGATTGTTCCCTGGTTGACATTGTACGTTGCTGTTATGTTCCGAACGGACATCAGCAAGCGCAGGAAACTTTTGACAAGAAAATTGTTAGGTGGCTGCTGGATTGTATCTGGTTTAGTCCTTGCTTTCTCGGCCGGTGTAAGCGGCCGTTTCGGTGTATTGATGTCTTTAAGGTAACCTAATTTGTTATACAGTTTTAAAAAGTCGATCCTCCCATTCAGTCCCTGGTCCTGGGAGTTTTGAATGGTGTTCCCGAGTTTGAGTGAATCCACGCGTTCGACAGGAGCTGCGCGCCAGGTGTACCCGACATTGTAACGATAATCAACTCCTAACCAGTTCGTAACCGGCAACTTATCCAATGGAACTGTATAGTTGGTAGTAATGGTTTGTTCAAAGTTCTTCATCCGTCCGCCGCGTTTCAAATTGCTCATTATGGAATCCTGATATTGTTCGGCTGTAATGTTGCGTTTCAGAATATCGGAATATCCCCCGTTAGGATCAGTGTCTGGTTCATCAATGATGGCATTGGCTTTTGCATTGTAATCCAGTGAGAGGGACTTGGAGAGGTTCCAGCGGACAGTGTAAAACCGGTTGAAGAGAAAATATTTCTGAAGATTGGGCTGCGGCGTGGTTTGGTTGCTGGCGGCATTGCGGTATACAATCCTGTTAAATGAACGATCGAGGTCCATTCTTACGGTCAGGTTGGACGGGACAAGACTGAGATTAAAATCTTTCACTAATGAAAGCCAGGGTGATTTCCATTCCGCCTTTTTAAATGGCTCAATAGGTTTGACTTTGGGATTAAACTGCCAGGCGACACCGCCTTTAATATTGCGTTGTGTATTTTCAATCAAATTAAAATTAGTCCGCGTGGCTTCACTGTAAGCGTAAGTGAAAGAAAAATTTTCAATATCGTAAAGATGACTTCGGGCGTCCTGTTTTACTTTTGTTTTCCTGACGTTTGTAAAATTCAAACTTCGCCGGATGGCAACGTCCTGAATTATTTTACTGTAAGCCTCCCGCTCTGCATCAGTATTGAATGATTGATAGGCTGCCGCGAGCCTCATATCCGGGTTTGCAGGATCATAGTTTGGGTTGAATGTTGTGTTTTCATAGCTAATGAACATAGGAATTTTCAGTCCGGTGTTGCGGGGAAGAAGCTTGTCTACTGCGATGCTCGCGGAGATGTCAAACACATTGGTTTCGCCCCTTGCCCGCTCAGCAATTTTTGACTGTACGCCGCCGTAACCAAAACCGATATGTTTGAAGGCAGTGGTTAGATTTCCCAGGTCGGCCAGTTTTGCATTGAGTACGGCATTGGCCGCAATACCGGCCGTGTAGTCAAAGTCGGTAAGCCGCATTTCATCGGCCCAAATACAAACACTCAGTGATTTTCCATCGTCATGGGGATTCCGCACCCCGATCATCATCAGTTTGACCTGGCTCAGATCGGGACGTCCAAAAAGACGAATACCCTGACGGGCATCAACCATTTTAGGTCCAGCGCGGGGATACAATTCTCCCAAAGGAAAGCTTTCACGGTCCCTTGCAGCCTTTAGGGCATACAATTGATTTAAGTCAAGATCGATTTGGTTGGCTTCAGGCCAGACTACATCAACATTGGGGCTGTTGCCATTGGGTGTTATTTTTAACGGTAATTCTACTTCGTAAAAATTTTGATCAAAGTCGGTTCCAATACGGAGAAAGGCCGTCAACTGATCATCTTTTATATTGCTGCCGTGCGCCGAGAGAAACATTTTGATTCTCCCATAATTGAAGAAATCAAAACCAACATTTTTGTAGATCGACCGGCCATCACCATCCGGTAGATTCGTTACACAAAGTTGGACAGATTGCTCATTCAATCGGCGTTGAATAGTTGAGGTAACATCGCGGTCACGGGCGAGAGGGGGTACGTATGCCGGCTTTTCTGCATTTCCTTTTCCATTTTCTTCCACGTTGACAACGGAAACTGAAAAATTATCCAGGTTGGGCTCAAGCTCCTCACTGAATTGTGATTGTTCCAAAGTTGCCGTATACCTTCTCCAACGGTTGCCCACTGTACGGAAATTGGCAAAACGCAATACCACAGGCTGAACGAATCCTGTAAGATACATCCGGATGTAACGAATGGATTTGAAACCATTGATTCCGCCAACTTTATCTTCAAACTGACGGATCGGAATCCTCACGAGGTACCAGGTAACATCGGATTTTCCTTCCGGAATGATTTTGTCAACGACATATTTTTTCCCCACATCCAGTTGACCAGGCTTCAAGTCAAGATTGAAGACATAATATTCTTCGAGATCGCTGAGCGTGTTATCCTGGTTGAGATCTTCATTCTCCGGAATATTTGATCCGGAAGTAGCAAAAGGTTCGTCACCGGTAAGAATGGGTGAGTTGCCGTCTACACCGTTGATCTGTTTATAACGCTCCAGAATTTTTGCGTCGTTAGCGTCCTGATCGGGGCCCAGAAAATACTTGAAGTCGTCAGCCGAAGGGTCTTGAGAAACGATTGGTTGGGCAGGTCCATTCACTGATGAAATGAAGCTGTTGAATTTTGAAAGTTCTTTGGTATTTCCCACACCGTCCAAACCCACATCCTGGTTGGCGCGGGAGTTGGCATCCGTATTGAAGGCATTGTTCAGATATTGTTGATTGGTTACATACCCCCAATTGTTTTGTGTGACATTGGAAGGCGACAAGTCACCATTTGTGGGCAAACCATTTTCGAATGCATGTTTACCATCACGCATCAGGTCCTCAGAAATACTTCCCATATGAAAAACCAACTTCCCGCCGGTGGTATTCGGTTTGGGTTCGTTTATACCATCGTTCACCACGCCATTGGAATTGTTGATAAAGGGATCCATAAGCCAGAATTCAACATATTCAATATTGGCTTTATCAAAATCAACCTCTGTACGGATGGCTGTGGTGATTCCCGCCCAGTTGCTTGCCGGATTTTTTAGTGTTCCGTCCGGATTCAGATCAGGATTAAAATTGTAAGGACCGCGTTCAGAGGGATAGTAGGCTACGTCAAAAATCTGTTCGTAGAAATTTCCTACATACGGATCTTTATAGGGAAAAATTTCCTGCGGCAATACCGGACGGACATAATGGTTCTCGAGATCCTTGTCTGTGATGTTGCTGGGTTTATACCGGCTCGTTTCCCTGTAAAAGAGATTGTCAACCTGATACCATGCCAACCGGGCCCGTTTATATCCGGCGCGTACATCGTCAATAGCGCCGCCGCTGAGGTCAAAATTATTGCTGGTGGTTTGGGGCACCACTGCCGTTTTCCATCCGACAGGATTAGAAAGCGAGTAGGGTGTTGCAGTGTTTTCGAAATCATCGATAAAGGAAGTTCCATCCCCATTCACGATATTCGATGTACCAGGCAGTAGCTGGGCAAATTCAGCATTCAGTGTAACATTGGAAATTTCTTTAGTCTGTAACCAGGGAAGGGCATCCACCATTTTGGTCAGTATCCTCGAATTCTTTTTCAAGTTCAAATCAAGTCCGTATTGAATGTTCCTGGCTGGTTCTGTACCGATCAGGTTTCGTGAAATGAGCGGCCGCTCATTATAATACAGGAATGTACCCCCGATATTCACGTCGTCATTCAGCTTATAATCAAATCGGCTTCCCAGGAGTGACCGGGTTTGGAAAGCAAAAGGATCCTGTTGTTCGTAGGTGATGCTGATGTTTTTTCCGGAACTGAGAATACCCTCATTGAGGATGGAGACTTTTCCGAAGGTGTAGTCAACAGTGTAATCAACACCTTCGCGCAGCGGGGACCCTCCGGCAAAAACTTTAACCGAACCGGGTGAAATATTGAATCCTTGTATGACAATATCCTTGCCCGCGCCTGCCTTGAATGAGCCTGTAATCCAAATCTTATTTTTTGTAGCCACCAGCTCCGCTTCCGCCTTGGTGGTGTGATACAAAGTATCATACACATATTTTTGAATGAGGGTTTGCTCAGTCGTGGGGTTTGTTTCTTTTGCAAACAAGTTGCGGAGGGCCTTGTTAAATGGTTCCAGATAGGGGAAGATGATCAATCCCGTTTCCGAGTTGATCGTAATTTTCTCCACATAGTCAAAATTTCCATCAGGTTGCGGATCGTTGTAGGGATTGAGCCGATCAAGGCCGAGCACTTCAATCAATTGTTTGGTTCGCGAGTAATCACCATCCTGTAACTGGGGATTGTCAATACCGGTGCGGTCGTCACGGTAAATTACACGAAGCTGAAATCCTTCACGTTGAAGCTGGGTTACACTGAGATTGTATATGTTTTTCATCATCAGGTTCCAGGTAGGGAGAATTTTTCCGGCGTTGTCTTTGACAGAAATCTTGCGGGGTCTCAGCATTTTAAGAAAAACCACATCTTTTTCGCCGCGGTTGGAATAGTCTTCAGTCAATTCGCCTACTTTATAAGAGCGACCGTTGTAGGTGTATTCAAAGGCAACTGCGACCGCTTCATCATTCTGAAGCTTTCGCTGGAGTGTGATGTACCCCAGTTCCTTGTGAAAGGTAAACTCAGTGCTTGCAAGCTTGCGTGCGCTGG
>DAOMZK010000004.1:0-18824 GCA_035438035.1 Cyclobacteriaceae bacterium
AATACTCCCTCGAAAGCTTTTATTATTCAGGCTGTCTGGGCGTCTCTGCTTGTCCTTTCGGGAAGTTTTGATCAACTCACCGATATGCTGGTATTTGCCGCTTTTATTTTCTACGGTGCAACAACCCTCGGAGTATTTGTCCTTCGTTATAAAATGCCTGATGCACCCAGACCTTACAAAGCATTTGGGTATCCGGTTCTTCCCGCTTTGTTCATCCTTTTCTGCGTGGCATTAATTATCGTCACGCTGATCGGCAGACCACGTGAAGCACTTCTCGGATTGGGATTGATGTTTACCGGAGTCCCGTTCTATCTCTACTGGAAAAGTAAACTCCCGGCCGATCAGCGTTGAAACCAGCCGGCTGGCAGGCTTATTTCCTTTTAAACGCCAGCAACGGCGTGTTCGCATGATAAGCGAGCGTGCGCGTCACACTTCGCGCGAATAATTTGTCAAAGAGACTCAGTTCATGAGTAAACGTGGTGAGGAGATCGCCCTTCACCTCCTTCATGTATTTATCAATGGCCGAAGGAATATCGTCAGCCGTGATAAGTTTGAATTCAACAGGATGTTGAAATGTTTTGATGAGTTCCAGCACAGATTTCTGAACCGCTTCCACTTTCTTGTCCACTTCCGGCACAATGTGCACGATACTGAGGCGGCTGTCGAAAATTTTGGCATATGGTATGATCAATTCAAGTTCCTTTTTTACATTTTTCAGGTCGCTCGCATAAACCACATTTTTAAAATTCCTGAAATGGGCGAACTCAGGTATGGCAAGTACCGGCGCATAATTGCTGCTCCCAATAACGGATGCGGTGGTACCGCCCAGCCTCGCTTTCTTCAGTTGACTGGCACCTTTGCTGCCCATTACCACAAGGTTAACTGGATTTTTTTCCGTGTACCGCCTCACCGAATCGGCAACGGTATGCGCCCGCACCGCCTTGAAGTTAATTTTGGTTCCCGGCTTGGCTATTTTCTTCAATTCCGCCGCCACTTTCTCCATTTCCTCCATTGAAACACCATGAAGCTGCTTTTCAATCTGCTTCAGTCGCATGCTTGATTTAGGTGGTCCTTCCAGGCGGACGAAATTCATCAGGGTGAACTCCACATCCAGTGTATGTGACATTTTCGCCACATAGTTCATTGCCACCATCGAAAGCGGAGAAAAGTCAGTCAGGAGAAGGATTTTGAGAGCGGGCATAAAAATAATTTGATCAAAAGTACAAAACACGCGCCAGCGCTGAAAGTTGGAAACGAGTTTTATAACTTGCAGGCAAACCAATCATACCATGCGTTTTACATTGATTCTCCTTTGCCTTTTGGCCTTCCAACCTATTTTCAGTCAGACCGATGCCAACCGCATCAAATCCCACATCAGCGCACTGGCCGATGATGCCATGATGGGAAGAGGAACCGGTACAGAAGGTGAAAAAATGGCTGCTGCCTACATTGAAAGTGAATTCAGGAAACTGAAACTTAAACCACTGGGTGACAAGAAAACCTATTTTCAGGCTTTCGAATTTAAATCCGGAGTACATGGCGAAGGCGAAAAGGGTACGGCGCGAAACATCGCTGCTTTCCTGGATAACGGTGCAGAAAATACAATCATTATCGGCGCGCATTACGACCACCTCGGCCTGGGCCTTGAAAGCGGATCACTCGAAGCAAATTCAAAGGGAAAAATTCACAACGGCGCTGACGATAATGCTTCCGGGGTAGCCGGCATTCTTGAGCTGGCCCGTTATTTCAAGAACAATTCCAAAAAAGAAAAAAATAATTTTCTTTTTCTCTGCTTTTCCGGTGAAGAACTGGGCTTGTATGGATCCAAGCACTATGCTGATTATCCAACCATCGACCTGGCAAAGGCTGACTTTATGATTAACCTGGATATGGTGGGAAGGCTGAATGAAAAAAATGGCCTGCAGGTGAGCGGATCGGGTACAGCGGCCGGTTGGGAAAATTTGTTGAAGGGTTTGAGCACCGATGCGCTGCCCATCAAGACCGACTCATCCGGTACTGGTCCTTCTGATCACACTTCATTTTATTTGAAAAATGTTCCTGTGCTGCATTTCTTCACAGGGTCCCACAACGACTACCACAAGACTTCCGACGATACCGACAAAATTAATGCAGAAGGTGAAGCCAGGGTTCTTGACATCATTATCAAAGTAATTGAATCTGCGGACAACGAGCCAAAGCTGGCGTTTCTCAAAACTAAAAGTAAACCCATGAACACAAGGAGTTCATTCAAAGTGACACTGGGAGTAATGCCCAGCTACACATCCGATGAAGCAGGCCTCAAAGTAGATGGCGTCAGTGATGGCAAGCCAGCTCAAAAAGCAGGGATACAAGCGGGTGATGTAATCACTCAGATCGGTGACTTTCCGATTAAAGACATCCAGGCTTACATGGAGGCGCTTGGTAAATTTGAAAAGGGACAAACTGTCTCCGTAACACTCAAGCGAAGCGGTGAAACAAAAACTGTTCAATTGACTTTTTAAATGAGCGGGGTTAAGTCCTTCGCCAGCGACAACTATGCCGGCGCGCATCCTGAAGTGCTGCAGGCAGTAGTTCGTGCTAATGAAGCCCACACCGTTTCATATGGTGATGATCCCTATACCGCTTCTGCCATTGCCAGGTTCAAAAAGATCTTCGGTGACGACATCGAAGTATTTTTTGTCTACAACGGCACCGGGGCCAACGTTTTGGGGTTATCCGCGTTGACCCGCTCTTTCAACGCCATCATTTGCTCCGACTGTGCCCACATCAATGTCGATGAGTCAACAGCACCGGAAAAATTCACTGGCTGCAAACTCGTGACCATTCCTTCCCTTGATGGAAAAATTACTGCCCGGCAGGTTCATGATAGAATTCAGCGACTGGGCGATCAGCACCATCCGCAATTCAAGGCCATTTCTATTTCACAGTCCACCGAGTTTGGAACCGTATACACCGTGGATGAGATCAAGGCCCTTTCTGCTGTAGCGAAAGAAAAAAGTCTCTACTTCCACATGGACGGTGCCCGAATTGCCAATGCTGCTGTTTCCCAAGGCAAAGACCTGCGATCGATCACTCGGGATGCTGGAATTGACGTGTTGTCATTCGGCGGCACAAAAAATGGGCTTATGTTTGGCGAGGCTGTTATTTTTTTCAAACCTGAACTTGCCAAAGAAGTGCGCTTCCTCCGCAAGCAAGCTATGCAGTTAAACTCCAAAATGAGATTTATTTCGGTTCAATTTGACGCGCTGCTGGACAACGACTTATGGAAGCGAAACGCCACACACAGCAATGCGATGGCAAAGAAGATTGAGAATGAGCTGAAAAAAATATCAGCAGTAAAAATTACACAGTCCGTCGATGCCAACGGAATTTTCGTGGAGATGCCGGCAAACATTATTCCTGCACTACAAAAAGAATATCCATTTTATGTATGGAATGAAAAAACACATGAGGCCAGATTGATGTGTTCGTGGGATACGACGGAGGAGGATGTGGCGGGGTTTGTTAGGGAACTGAGGAAGTTGGTGGGTGGTGAACGGTAATCCGATGAGCGACTCCCGGAGGGACTAAATATTGGTAATAAAAGAATGCTTGTTAAAGTGATCGCCCTGTAGGGGCGAAAACTCACTTCTTCTCCACTGCGTGTCCGCCAAACTCATTCCTCAACGCCGCTACGACTTTCCCTGAGAAAGTATCTTCCTGCTGTGAGCGATAGCGCATCAGCAATGACATGGTGATAACCGGTGTGGGTACCCCCATCTCCAACGCTGTTTCCACTGTCCACTTGCCTTCACCAGAGGAATGCATGACGCCTTTGATAGATTGCAGGTTGGGATCTTTTTCCAGTGCGCTTTGCGTAAGTTCCATCAGCCAACTGCGCACCACAGAACCATGATTCCATACTTTGGCAAGGGAGGCAAGGTCAAGCCCGGGATTGCTTTTATTCATCACTTCAAAACCCTCAGCGATGGCTTGCATCATGCCATATTCAATTCCATTGTGAACCATTTTGGCGAAATGACCACTTCCCGATTTGCCACAATAGAGATAACCATTGGGAACACAAATTGATTTGACGAGCGGCTCGACGTAATCAAAAGCTTCCTTCCAGCCACCGATCATCGTGCACACACCATGCAAAGCGCCTTCCACGCCGCCACTCGTTCCGCAATCAAGGAAGTGAACACCCAGCTTTTCCAGATCCTTGCCCCTGTTGATCGTGTCTTTATAAAATGAGTTGCCACCATCAATCACGATGTCATCTGCTTTGAGATAATTCTTGAGATTGTTGAGTACCACGTCAACCACCTGCCCTGCCGGAACCATCATCCAGATCACTCTTCTGCCTGTGAGCACTTGCGCCAGATCGGCCATGGAAGGAGCAGTTTTCACGCCATCGGCCTGGATTTTTTCCATGGCAGATTTATTCACGTCAAAGGCAACCACTGCATGACCTTTACCTTTCAGATTGAGGGCGAGGTTGTAACCCATTTTTCCGAGACCGATTAATCCAATTTGCATGATCAGCAATGTTTATTTTTAAGAAACCGTTTTCCTATCCAAAAATTAACCAAATAAGACTGCATTCAGGATCAACACACCAATCAGTCCCATGAACGAAACGATGGTTTCCATCGCCGTCCATGACATGAATGTTTGTTTCAGTGACAAATTAAAGTATTCTTTAAACATCCAGAAAGCCGTGTCATTAACATGAGAAGCCATAAGACTACCTGCGCCCACACTTAAGACCATCAGTTCAGTACTTACTCCGGGTCCAGTGGCCAAAGTAGAGACGATTCCTCCCGCGGTAATGGCTGCAATAGTGGCCGAACCCACAGAAACCCTGACCAGTGCTGCGATCAACCAGGCAAGAAATACGGGGGACACTGACGCTTGCGCGGCATAATCCGCCACCGACTGTGCCATACCGCTGTCGATGAGGACTTGCTTGAATCCTCCGCCGGAGGCAATGATCATCATAATCATGGCAATTCCTGAAACCGAATCCTGAAGGAACACCATAATTTCCTTTATCGACATGCCTCGCTTTACGCCAAGGAAATAGCACGCCAATATGAGGGCCAGCAAAAGTGCCACCAGGGGTTCGTCCAGGAAATTGATCATCGGCTGATCAATGTTCAGGAATGTTTTGAAAACGGTTGCCAGTGAGATCATGAATACCGGGAAGATGGCCAGGCTGAAACTCATCGGAATCGAAGGTAATTCACCCTTAAATTCAGCCGGTGCCATTGATTTGATATCTCCGGTTTTGATTTTTTTGACAAATCTTGCAAAGAAAGGGCCTGCTATGATAACGGCCGGCAACCCAACAATAAATCCATATAGTACCGTTTTTCCCAGGTCAGCGTGAAATATGGATACCAGTGCGGTAGGGCCCGGATGAGGCGGTAAAAAACCATGTGTCACAGATAAGGCCGCTGCCGTTGGAATGGCCACCCACAACAAAGGTACCTGTGATGTTACCGCCACAGAAAAAATCAGGGGCACAAGAATAACAAAGCCCGCATTATAAAAGAGTGGAATACCGACTACCAGTCCGGTAAGTGACATGGCCCAGGGTAGTCTTTCCTTTCCAAATTTTCTGATCAGCGTATCACTGATTTGTCTGGCCGCACCGCTGATCTCAATCATCTTACCGAACATGGCACCGAGTGCCAGCACCAGTGCGAGGCCGCCAAGTGTATCCCCTACGCCAGTTTGAATCGATTTGACAACAAGTTCAGGCGAAATGCCCAAAGCCAGACCGGTGATCATCGAAACGATCAACAATGCGAGCATCGGATTGACCTTCAACAAGATCAGCAACAGCAACAGAACGATACAACCGAAGACGATAACAAATGACATGGCTGGATGGGTCTATGGTTTTAGATCGGTTATCTGATCAAGCGCTTTAAAATCAGTTGAAAGATGGGGATAAAGTCTCTTATAAACCGAAAAATACTTCTGATAAACCTGATGATCGGAAAGGTCAGGGTAAAATATTTTTTCTGTAGGAAATTGAAAGTTCGTTTTGATGCCCAGGGCTTTGAATCCCAGCAATGCGGCCCCCAGGGAGGAGGCATCGGCAGAACCCCGAACATGCACTTCCTTATTGAACATACTCGACATGATTTGAACCCAGTGGGGCGATTTGATAAAGCCTCCGCTGGCCATCATTTTTTTTGTGTTGCCGGTCAGTCCCTCCACAATTTCACTGATGGAATACAGCGCCAGGCAAACGCCTTCCAGTACAGCCCGCATGAAATGCTCAGTAGTATGATGTCTGCGGACTCCAAAAAATACGCCAGTCGCTTCAGCACTGTACACCGGCGCACGTTCTCCCAAAACATAGGGTAAAAATATCAATCCTGCAGAGCCTGCAGGAACTTTGGAAGCCCGTTCGCCAAATGAATGCACATTTATTTTTTCCTTCAGGATACTTTCCGCGAACCATTGTACCAGTACGGCGCCATTATTGGTTGCTCCGCCGGTGATGATATTCTCTTCATCAAGGAGATAGTGAAATGTTCGTCCCTCCTTATCGGGATTAATTTTCTTTACGGCCTTCCTTACCGCTCCGCTCGTACCTACGGTTACGGATAAAGTTTCGCCATCCATGGCATCGCTCCCCAGGTTGGCGAGACAACCATCGTTGGCGCCAAGTATCCAGGGTGTGTCCGGAGGGAGTCCTAATGCAGTTGTAATTTCTTTGCTTGCCCTTGAAACAGAATACACCGGACAGGGATTGGACAACCGATCACCGGAGATGCCGGTGACTTCCAGCGCTTTTTCGCACCACTTCATTGTAGTACCATTGAATAGTCCCGTCGCCGAGGCAATGGAATGGTCTACAGAAAATTCTCCGAAGAATTTATAGCCGATATACTCGCGAATGCCGATGAACTTATATGCTTGTTTATATAGTGTTGATTCGTATTTTTTCAACCAGAGCATCTTGCAAAGCGGTGACATAGGATGAATCGGTGTTCCGGTCTCGCTGTAAATGATTTTACCTGCGTCACTGTCACGAAGGGCGTACGCTTCTGCTTTGCTGCGCAGATCCGCCCAGGTAATCATTGGCGAAATGGCAGCTCCATTCTTATCCACGAGTATGAGACTGTGCATGGCACTGCTGAAACTAACACCATCGACCCGGCCCATTACAGCATCAGCAGCGAGGCGAATTACTTTCTTTACAGCCTCGAAAATTTCTTCCGGGTTCTGTTCTGCATAATCTGGCTCTGGATTATACGTGCGATAATATTCCTGGGCTGTAGCCAGTACTACACCGGCTTCACTTACGACGAGGGCTTTGGCGCTTGTCGTACCGATATCGACGGCGAGGATATGTTTCAATTTTCAGGTTTAATTCCTGAAAGTAAAGAAAATGACGGGAGGAATAAAATGCATTGTTACAATTTCAGATTTCGCCTTCCGGTGAAAACAATGCCTACAATTTTTCACGCAAAGGCACAAAGCTAAGTTTAAAACAGCTTTTGTAACCAAAAATTTTGTGATTGTGAATCCTAATGGGATCACTTATTCAATTCGTTAACCGACTTAGCGTCTTTTCGTGAACCTTTGACATCGCCCCGAGACGGAGCTTCTCATTAATGCTTGAGGAACTTAAAGGAACTCCTCGCGTTGCCCTCATCTTTAAGCGCAATCAGGTAATATCCTGTGGGTAGATCCTTTACGCGGAGACGAATTTCAAATTCATCCACGATTTCACTTTCGACATCAATGGAATTGCCTATGATATTGTGCAAAGTGACCTTGACAGTTTTAGCAACCGGCGCTTCAAATTTGATGCTGAGAAAATCAGCGGCCGGATTGGGAAATAATTTTGCCGATTTGACCGGTTCCACCACAGTGACGGCAGCAAATGCGTCATGGCTTTGAGCCACCGCAAATTGGGTTAGCATCAGGGCCAAGGCTGAGAATACTATGGTTTTAACCGTTTTCATCAGGTAGTATACGCACTAAATTACCTCTTAGATGCAATAAGTAAGCCAATAGTTTAAAAGGCGTATACAATTTTGATTATTCCGGAGACGAAAAGTCACGGGGCAACAGCAATAAACGCTTGCGGTAAAAAATCAACCAAATCAGAAGCTATGAGGGAGTGCATCCCCTTTTCCCGTGCAGCCAGGTCCCCTGACAAACCATGAAGATATACGCCGGCAAGTGCAGTATCAACAGCTGAATATTGTTGGGCCAATAGCCCGGTGAGAATTCCGGTCAGCACATCACCGCTACCGCCGGTGGCCATGCCCGGGTTTCCTGTGCTGTTAAAATACACTTCACCGGAAGGGGCCGCAATAGAAGTCCGGGATCCTTTGATCAAAACAACAGACTTCAACTTCATTGAAATTTTTCTTTGCAGTGCCAGGCGCTCAAAATCATCTTTCCAGGTCCCGGCCAACCTTTCAAATTCTTTTGGATGTGGGGTGAGGATACTACCTTCCGGAATGAGGTCAAGCAGTTCACGATGAGTGCCAATCAGGTTAATGGCGTCAGCATCAATCACCAATGGTTTTCCCGATTGCAGAATTTTTTTTAAACCGTTCAATGTATCCTTCTCCTGACCCAATCCGGGACCAATGCCCATCGCATGGAATTCATCAAGCGCATATGGATCAGAGAAAACGTGTGAATGATCATCTACCATAACCATGGCTTCTGGAACGGCAGTTTGTAGGGTAGCGTATCCGGATTTTGGAATGTGGACAGATAACAGTCCAACTCCTGCGCGCAAGGCTCCGCGTGCAGCCAGTACACACGCTCCCATCTTGCCATAACTCCCGGCGATAAGCAAGGCGTGACCATAATTACCTTTATGGCTGAAGGTCGCTCGCGTCCGCAATAATTTCTTCACCGATTTCTTGTCGATGGAGTAGAAATCAGTTTTTTCATTTTTAATAAACCCTTTGCTCAATCCAATCTCAACCAGGTGCCACTCTCCGACAAAGTCTGCATTTTCAGGCATCATAAACGCGAGTTTGGGGAGCTGAAAGGAAACCGTGTAGTGTGCCTTCACCACAGGACCAGTTGAATGCGCATCTGCAAGCAGGCCGGATGGAATATCCACCGCCACGCGAACGGCCTTTGATTCATTGATGGCCTGAATCACACTGGCGTAAATACCGTCAGCCGGACGCGTAAGTCCGGAACCGAAGATCGCGTCAACAAGAATTTCGCAGGAAGAAAAAATATCAGATTTCGAGCCCTCGATAAAATCTTGTATACGAAGTTTGGGTGGAAGTCTTTCGCTGTTGACTGTAAAATCGTCTGTTTGCTTTGCTGTTCCCCTGACTACCCAAATGGATACCGTATACCCCCAACCATCCAAAATCCTCGCGATGCCCAGCCCGTCCCCGCCATTGTTCCCCGTACCGCAAACAATCCCAATGGTTTTTGCGGAATCAAACCGTTCTGCCAGCCATCGGACAAATGCGTGACAGGCATGCTCCATCAAATCAATGGAAGCACCTGAACCATGCTGAATGGTCCAGGCATCCAGTGCCCTTGTTTGGGCGGTGGTGAATATTTTGAGCATGGACGAATTTACAACGATTCATGCGAAGATTTGCCACGGAGGCACAGAGAAGTGCAAAGCGCCTTAACAATATTTTTGAAATGTATTTTTCTGTGCCTCTTTAGTAAGTCGCATTCACAAACGGAATGCCTATCTATTGTTTTCTCTGCCAACCCAGGTAGTGATCGTCCGCATTCCCATCCTGATCAAAGTCGATCATGCCCTCAAATGTGGCAACACGCTCTTTAACAGTCGTCTTTAATTTGTAAACGCCAGGTTTCGGTGTCAATTGATTCATTGTTAATGTATCCCCGATGATCGTCCATGTACCCGTATTGGACATAAATAAACTGTCCTTCAAAGTGTAGTAGTCTGAGCGGTAGCTCCCATCCGCTTTAAAAAAAGTATGAATGGGTTTTATTTTCAGCATGGCCTCCCAGTTAGTGCTGTCGCATTCGGTAATGCGAACCGAATCCTTTTCAGACATCTCATTAATTGCAATTCTGAGATAAATGTTCCTCCACTCACCCACAAGGGTGTCTTTGAGTGTGACGGCTTTTTCATGGGAGGAACAGCCGGCAATAATCAATATCACGAAAGTGGCAACACCAGAAAATATTTTCATCGAATAATTACTTCCAGGCCGCAATGATTACCCCCATGATGGTCAGCGAAACAATGCTGTATCCTGAATTGATCAGAAAAAGCTTAAATGAGCGGCGCTCAAATAAATAATGTGTTCCGATGAATGTTGCTACCCATCCAAAGCCTGCAAGGAATCCCCAGAGCGCCCCCATCTCCGGTTTGTTTTCGGGCCCCATGAACATGGCCAGATTCACTGCTGCAATCAGTCCAAGCACAAAGGCAAGACCGAAAATTTTTACCATGTTTCCGCCCTTCATGCTTTCTTCTGTAAAGCCGTTTTCTTTCATCCATGCTTTACCAAATACAGCGGGGGAATACCACAGACCACCGATGAGAAAAGTTGATAAGGCTGCAACCAGTACAGCCCAAAGATTTAGTTGTGCATCCATAAAATGAATTTTAATTGTTTAGAAATATTTTTCGGTTGTTCGGCCAGCTACACTTTTTCATTGCGTTTTACGGTAGCCAGGTAGAAATTAATATCCTCTTCCCAATCCTTTAAATCGTCCACATACATTTCTTCCAGGGCTTGGCGGTTCAATTCATTCCCTCTCCGTGTAAGACCCGTAAATGTATAGGATATTGTTGATTGTGTTTTGTCTCCCAGGGGCACACATTGCACCTGAATGAACCATACTCGATTGGGCGTTGAAACGGTGTATTCAATGCGATATTGCTCCGGATCAAATTGACTTACCGTCCAGGTATACTTTCCCTCTTCCTCATTTCCTCGTGTTTGAAATATCATATGCTCCTCCACCAAAGCTGGATGCCCATAGATGATTTCAGGGGTCCAGCCCGCTGCCCATTCCATTTCCTTTATGGGGCCGAAGAGCGGAAAAGCATCCGCTATTGCTGCATTTAAATTTATTCTTGCAGACCTGCTGATCCGTTCTGAAAGGAATGATGTGTTCTTCATCTGGTGACAGGATAAAATTATTATCGTAGAAGGATTGGTTACTTTTTTCACGGCTTTTCCTTTTACTTGAACTGAAATTGCGAACTTTAGATGAGCAAAATTTATATCTTCTACCGAACAGGAAAAATTTGTGGCTGAAGCAGTAAATACAGGCGCCGGAGGGGAAGTTAAACTCAATGACAACCGTATAAGGCTGATTGGCATTCCGCTTTTCGGGATGATCATTCCCAATATTGCCGGATTGTTTGGATCTCTTTCTGTTCGTGATCTCCGCTATTGGCTGGGGTACCTTTTCTTCATCAGCCTGGCGGCCCTGATCTGGCAGGGAAATCGCTATCTGCTATTCAGAACCAGAAAACGATTTACCTGGTTCGACAAGCCTATTGAGAAACTCATACTGCTCCTGCTCAACAATATATTTTTCACTGCGCCACTGACTGTAGCCTGGTTGTGCAGCTGGTATGTTCTGGCTGGGTTTGAAAAAACGAACTGGAATGCGGTCCAGGTTGCTGTGCTGATCAATGTTATCTGTGTATTGTTTGTCACACATATGTATGAAACGGTGTTTCTCTTCAAGGAAAAAGAAAGTGAAACATTGAAGAACGTCAAGCTGGAACAAGCCAAAGCCGAAGCAGAACTGGCGGCACTCAAAAACCAGGTCGACCCGCATTTCATGTTTAATTCATTGAATACGCTTTCTCATTTAATTACTGCAGATTCAAAAAAAGCTCTGCAATTCACTGAAAATCTGGCTGATGTATATCGATATATTCTGAGTCAAAAAGATCATACACTTGTACTACTGGAAGATGAGTTGGAATTCACGCATAAATACACCGAACTCCTTCACCTTCGCTTTGGAGTAGCCCTGATAATAAAAAAACGATTTAACGACACAGCGGAAAAAGATTTTCTTATTCCCCCCACCTCTGTCTTTATCGCTTTTGAAAATGCTGTTAAGCACAATGAGATCAGCGAACAACATCCATTACATATTGATGTGGATATCAAAGAGGGGTGTCTGTTTATAATTAATCACATACGGGAACGTCGCAACCGGCAACATTCTTCAAGAATTGGGTTAAAAAATCTGGATGAAAGATTCAGGATTATAACAGGCAAAAGTATTTCATCCTTCCGTGAAGAAGATAAATTTGTGGTATCCATGCCCCTCATCCCCCTGTCGAAATGAAAGTGTTGATTATTGAAGATGAACTTCCGGCAAGGGCCAAACTGGTGGCCATGCTTACAGCCCTGAATCCATCGGTTCAAATTCTTGGCAAGCTGGGAAGCGTAAAAGATACTTTGCGCTGGTTGGCTGAAAATCCCGAGCCGGATCTTGCTTTTGTTGATATCCAGCTTTCAGATGACCATTCCTTTGAAATTTTCCGCAAGCATCCTTTAAAATGCCCACTCATTTTTACCACGGCGTACGACAAATACCTGATGGAGTCGTTTGAATTCAACTCTATCGATTACCTGTTAAAACCCATTACAGAACAGAAATTAAAACGGGCAATTGAAAAAGTGAAGAAACTGGAACAGCATTTCATTCAAGCTGGACTCCGTAAACTCCTGAATTCCTCACCCGAACAGGCGAGACCATCCGGTAGACTGCTCGGGAAGAAAGGAAGCGAATATCTCTCCGTGCCCTGTGAGGAGATTGCATTTATTTTTACTGAACATAAAATCAGTTTTCTCCGTGATCACTCCGGGAAACAGTACATACTCGACAAAAACCTTACAGAACTGGAGGCAGAACTCGATCCCAAATTATTCTTTCGCCTCAATAGGAAATACATCGCCAATGTAAGAGCCATCGAGAAATTCAGATCAGACAACGGAAAAATCAAAATCTTTCTGAAACCGGATGTGAAAGAGGAAGTACATGTAAGCAAAGAGACGGCTGGGGAATTTAGGAAATGGATGGGGGATTAAGTGAAGAGTGAGGAGTGAAAAGTGAAGAGTAGTGAAGCGTTAAAAGTTCATTCTATGAAAAAATATTGTTTACTGATGATTTTCATGTCCAGTCTTGCGGCGGCGCAAAATAAATCAGTTCAGGCCAGTCGTGCGTGGATTGGAAAACAGGGACCTGAAATTCTTAACACTTACACGGAGTTGCTCTCCATCCCCAACCACTCCTCAGACGGTATCAATATTCGCAAGAATGCAGAGGTGATTAAGGGTATGTTCGCCAGTCGTGGCTTTGCCATGCAACTACTGGAACTGGACGGCGCACCTCCTATCGTGTACGGAGAACGCAAAATTCCGAATGCCAGGCGAACCCTTTGTTTCTATGTTCACTATGATGGACAGCCGGTTGATCCCTCTACGTGGAAAAATTCTCCGTTCAAACCTACCCTTTATGATAAAGCGATGTACAAAGGAGGTCAGCCCATTCCGTTTCCAAAATCAGGTGAAGCCATAAACGATGAATGGAGAATTTATGCCCGCTCCGCCAGCGATGACAAGGCACCTATTATTGCGCTCATGACGGCCATGGATGCATTAAAGGCTTCCAACCTGGCGTACACATCCAACATTAAACTATTCTTCGATGGAGAAGAGGAAGCCAGTTCACCCCATGTGAAAATGTTCCTTGAAAAATATCATACACTCTTTGATGATATCACGGTCTGGTTGCTATGTGATGGTCCGGTTTTCCAAACCGGTGATCCTTCATTGAAATTCGGCGGCCGTGGTGTAACCGATTTGGAATTGACCGTGTATGGCGCTTCCCGCCCCTTGCACAGCGGACACTATGGAAACTATGCCCCCGATCCGGGATTTATGCTTTCGCAACTACTGGCCAGCATGAAAGACGAAAAGGGGAACGTTACGATAGAAGGATTTTATGATTCAATAGAGCCCATTTCCGAGTTTGAAAAAGCCCAGTTAAAGAAAGTGCCTGACATTGAAAAGGAGCTGAAAGAAGATCTCGAACTTAACTATACTGAAGGCGCGGGACAGACTCTCTTTCAACGCCTGATGCTGCCTTCCCTCACGGTGAAAGGATTGTACGCTGGCAATGTAGGTTCGCTGGCACGCAATGTCATTCCCAACACGGCGGTAGCCTCACTCAGCCTGAGATTGGTGAAGGGTAATGATCCCGAAGAAATGCTGGACCTTGTAGAAGACCATATCCGTAAACAGGGATGGTATATTGTACGCCAGGATCCTGATCATGAAACCAGGATGAAATATTCAAAGATCATTAAATCCGTGCGGGACAAATTCGGTTTCCCTGCGGCGAAGGTAAGCATGGATGACCCGGCCATCCTTCCAGTGATCGAATCTGTGAAATCATTTACCGGCGACAAGCTGGTACTTCTTCCCAGCGAAGGTGGCTCCAATGGTATTTTCTCTGTCATCTTTGATGATCTTAAGAAGCCGGGCATCTCAGTGAACATGGTCAATCACGACAACAACCAGCATGCTGAAAATGAAAACATCAGGATTGGCAATTTGTGGTATGGGGTGGATCTGATGTCTGTGCTGTTTACAATGCCGAAGGAATCAGTGAAGATCAAAGCGAAGTAAGATTAACCGCAGAGGCAAAGACGCAGAAAAGAACTTCGTGTCTTCGTGGCAAAATAACTTATGAGAAAAAAAGAATGCCCTTCCTGCGCCATGGACATTGACCGCGATGCGGCAGTTTGTCCAATCTGCAATTACGAATTTCAGTCACAGCAATCACCGCTTGTAAAATGGGTGGCCATTTTTCTTCTTGCATTGACCATTTCATTTATGGTAATGCGATGGCTTTAGAAGCCATCATCTTTGGGTTCCCACAATTCAATTTTATTTCCCTCCGGGTCCATGATATGACCAAATTTCCCGTAAGAAAATTCCTGAATCTCGCCAATAATGGTGACACCTTCTTTTTTCAATTCTTCCATCAGTTCCACAAGATTCTCTACCCTGTAATTGAACATGAATTGCTTTGTGCTTGGCGAAAAGTAGTCTGAATTTGATTTGAACGGACTCCATGATGTCGAAGCAGGCGATTTCGAATCTGGTTTGTCCAGTTCTTTCCACTCGAATTGTACTCCCCATTCTGTTACGTTAAAACCCAGGTGTTTGCCATACCATTCCTTTATTTTTTTCGGATCTTCAGATTTGAAGAAGACACCGCCAATGCCGGTTACTCTTTTTTTCATGATGCAGATGAGTTAGTCGTTACTGTTTCCGTCGCAGGGAGAAATTCTTTTCGCCGTAGCAAAGCCGCACTCACCAGCGTAAGGACAATACCAACAGGTGAGGGCTCCAGAATCGTAATACCGAACCGGATGATGGGATTCTTGTACATCTCACCGAAACTCTTCCATTTCGCAAGGGCTTCGGTGAGTTGTTCTTCGGTGGCACCTTCGGCTCTCATTTTTGCCATGGTGTGCTCCGCCATTTTCGCCGTGAAAGTCCCACCAATCTGGCGGTAAGAAATTTCCCAACATAAGGCATAAATGACTGCGGCAACCAGCGTGATGAGCAGGCCTATCTGAACGGCCTTGCCAAAGGATATTACTCCTTTCAATTCACTGTCGCGATAACTTTTGATGCCAAAAAAGATGGTGATAAAGGCGATCGTCATGGTGGAGTAGCCGAGGATTTCCCCATTGTCGAACTTGAGGGTACCAGAATTATACAGGGGCATGGTGATCAGCAGCATGCCGCCGATGATGGCGCCTGCGATAAGGCCGTAGATAAAAATGATTTTTTTCATGGTGTGTTTGTTTTTCGCCCAAACCAACGGCTAAACACTTCAGAAATCTTCACCCGAAAGTATGAATTAGCCATTAAGCCCGAAAATCACCCAAATTAATTAGGGGCATAACTTGTAAAATGAAGTGGTGAGAGGGTTAAAAACTAAAAGTGAAAAGTTAAAAGTGCTTTTGCTATGGAATGAGCCTGAAAGACTTTGCTTTCTGGATAGCCTGGGTGCGACGGCTGACATCTAGTTTGAGGAAAAGGTTGGCCAGGTGAGTTTTGACGGTATTCACCGACACAAACAACTTGTCTGCGATTTCCTGGTTGGAATGGCCTACTGCAATAAGTTCCAGAACTTCATACTCGCGTCTGCTAATGCCCAGTTGTTGTAACTTATCCTCATCCAGTGCAAAAGGCGCCCCGACAATTACCACTTTCTTGCGGGTCAGGCGAAACCCGGCCCAAATACCAATCATAGTGAAAAAAATAGCCACGACACCTACATAGAATTCAATTGAAAAATCCCGGATGAGGTACCGGTATTCAATGTACTTCATCATGCCGATAAGGCCCGCCATCGATGCGCCATAAATAAGAATGGTTTTGCGCAAGAAATTAAATTATTTATTCAATATAAGTAAAAAATGAAATGGAAAGTTGATAGAATAGGTATTGTGTATGGTATTGTAAGCTACATTTTATAAAGGCAGTTTGAATTGTGGAGAGACAGTCATGCGTTGAGTACACTTGTCGTTTTCAAACCGAATGATGGTAATACCTCTTACTTCTTCCCGGCAAAGTGAAATGGTTTGCTGAATCCGTAACCGAATGTACGATTTGAATTCAGCAAAAAATGTAAACTCAAAAATTAAAGATCAAGGTGGCAGTGCACATGTCATAACTGGTGATGGAGGCTGTGATATCACTATTGTAGTGTTGTTTCAACGGATGTTGAAAATTAATACCAAGTGTAAAGTGGCTTATGTAAAAATCTATCCCTGCAGAACCCTGTGTGGCACTTCCTCCTGTATTGGTCTGGATGATGTCTCCGTCCCAGTGTGTGTCTGCCTGTTCAAAATAAACTCCGGCATGGGGCAAAATGGAGAGAGGACCTATTTTCTGCCAGAAGAATAACTGGGCTGAAACGCGGAACTGGTTTCCAAAAAGGTAGTCATTACTGTTTCGTGTGTTCAGTTTATAGCCAGTCTCCAGGTTTATGCCCACTTTGCGATAGCGCATTGTATAGACAGCGTTGCCAATAAAGTCCACACTCCCTGTTCCCATTTGAAAGTTACGGTTGATAATTTTTCCCTTATCGGTCAGGCTGAATTTTCCGGTAGGTAGTTTAATGCCGCCTCCGAAAAGTAAAGTGTGCTTAAGTTCATCTGCTCCTTCGCTATTGTTTATAACCCTGTAGTTGGCCACAATGCTGACATCTCCGATTCCCTGAGCAAACACCACCTGGTCTGTCCCATTCATATCATTGTAAACATAGGGTACAAATGCAAACAACTGAATCCGCTTGCTGATGTGGAATCGGCCCCACAATTCCACCTTTGAATAAGTATCATCTGATTCCTGGGCGGCATGGTATTGTGTCGGGGCGATGTAAGAATGAAAACTGGCTTGTGACCAGCGGAGTCCTATAAAGTTTTTGTTATACAATGGCAAAATGCCAAAATAGTTGCCTCCCAGTGAACAGCCGCAAACATCGCAGCTGAACAATGGTATCGAAAAAAATAATAGTAACAGTAAAACGAACAGCTGTTTCATTTTAGAAATGGGTTAGTAAATTTTTTATTTTCTATGAATGACCTGTCGGTAAGCGTCTTCAGAAACAGGATTACTTTTGCCCTCTCTTCTGCATTCAGCTTTATCCCATAAACAAGTTGCGGATCGAGCGTAGCCGAAACCTTAATACCATTAGTATAATGCAGTAGCACTTCTTCGAGGGTTCGGAAACGTCCATCATGCATATAGGGAGGTGTCAGTTCAACATTTCTTAAAGCCGGCACTTTAAATTTTCCGCGATCCGTTGCGTCTTCCGTAATCCGTACACGGCCTGAATCCAGATCAAATGTCACATCTAGGCCATTGTTACGGAAAGAACCATCCGTAAACAACAGCGTTGCGTGGCATGATTGACAGTTCTGTTCGAATAATTTCAATCCGGTCAACTCATCATTTGATAAATTATCATCACCTGAGACGTGCTTGTCGTACCGGGAGGAAGAGGAATTCATTAAACACATAAACTGTGATAATGCAAACAGCATTTTCTGACTCGTAATATCACCTTGTCCAAAAGCATTTTCAAACATCATGGGATAAAGGGAGCTGCGTTTAAGTTTCACAAGCACATGCCCGATCGACTCTGCCATTTCAATTGGATTGGTGACCGCATTGATCGGAACAAAATCGAGATGCTTAGCACCACCATCCCAAAAAAATGACTTCTGGTAAGCCAAGTTTTGAATGGCAGGAGCATTTCTGATTCCCTCATTGTCCCCCACGCCTTTACTGAAACGGTGGACGGGGTCAGAAAAGGCTCTGGCTTGCTGATGACAATTGGCACAGGCAATTGTGCTGTCCAGGCTGAGTATTGGATCATAGAATAATGCTCTCCCGAGTTCAAACCCCTGCTGCGTAACAGGATTGTTTTCAAAAGTGTAGAAGGGTTCAGGAAAACCATCCGCTCGCTTAAATACAAAAGGGTTCTCCAGAGGATGAACATCACCGGTGCAAGCCACTAATGCATAAGCTAAAAGAATTATCAAAATTGATTGAAGAAAATTACAATTCGACAGTTATTCTCCTGCAGACCCGGCTAATTAATTGGCATGAATGTAATCAACAGCAAATGGGACTGGAATAGTACCAGCCAGCGCCTGGCAGGCCTTCGGGTTGAGACGGGATGCATTGGCAGTAAAGGTTACTGAGTCGGCCGTGCGGTTGAAAAATTTGTTCATGTCAAAAACGTGATGTGCCACCCGCTCGTGTTGTGCCCGAACA
>DAOMZK010000005.1:0-18671 GCA_035438035.1 Cyclobacteriaceae bacterium
AAGGTCTTTGGTGTATTCCTTGTATTCGTCGAAGGTGTAATATTTTTTTAGTGTGTTTTTCAGAAGGGCAAAATCCTTGGCACGGTCGTAGAATTTTTCATCGCTGATCATGCCGTACTTGACGAAGATGTTGATGTCATCCCATTTCTTTTCAAAGTCAGGACGATCTTTCTTAAACATGTCTTGCAGTTTGTCGGCTACCTTTTTTGTGATGTGCTGACTTATTTTTTTTACGTTGGAATCACTTTGCAAGTAACTCCTGGACACGTTCAGCGGAATATCCGGTGAGTCAACAACCCCGTGCAACAGCATCAGGAAGTCGGGAACAACGTCCTTTACCTCATCTGTGATAAATACCTGGCGGCTGTAGAGTTGAATTTTATTTTTATTCAACTCAAAGTCATTCTTCACTTTTGGGAAATACAAAATCCCGGTGAGGTTGAACGGATAATCCACATTGAGATGGATCCAGAAAAGCGGATCTTCTGCAAAAGGATACAATTCTTTATAAAACTTGAGGTAATCTTCATCCTTTAATTCGCTCGGTGCAATGTTCCAGAGCGGTGCAGGATTATTAATGATGCGGTCTTTGGTAACCGATTTGTATTTCGGTTTCCCGTCCTTATCCACGCCGTCTTCTTCCCGGTCCTCCCGCGTTCCAAATTTGATTTCTACGGGCAGGAACTTGCAGTATTTATCAAGGATCCCTTTCAGTCTGAATTCATCCAGGAATTCTTCGGAATCTTTATTCACATGCAGCACCACCTCGGTACCCCGGTCCGCTTTTGATTCCTGTTCCAATTCAAATTCTGTTGACCCATCACATTCCCAGCGGGCACCCTCTGCTTCGGCTGATTTGAAGGAGCGCGAATGGATAACGACGCGGTCCGAGACCATAAATGCAGAATAAAATCCAAGACCGAATTTTCCGATGATGTCTTTGGCATCCGCCTTATCCTTGAATTTTTCTACAAACTCCGTGGCACCGGAGAAAGCAATCTGGTTGATGTATTTTTTTATTTCTTCACCGGTCATGCCGAGGCCGCGGTCCCTGACGGTGATGGTCTTTTTATCCTTGTCGAAACTGACCTCGATTTTCAGGTCCCCCAGTTCTCCATTGAATTCACCCAGTGAAGCCAGTTTTTTCAGCTTTTGGGTGGCGTCGACGGCATTGCTTACCAGTTCCCGGAGAAAAATCTCGTGATCGGAGTACAAAAACTTCTTGATGATGGGGAATATGTTCTCCGTATTGATGGAGATTGTGCCTTTTTCTTTCGTTTCAGTCATGGTAAGAATTATTTAAAAAAATGAAATCCTCACGAGGAGGATTTCAAAATGTGTTCCAAATCAATAAAAATGACAGGATGACAGTGCCGGTCGTTTTCAGCTTAGCTGGCCGCCTCAGCAGGCTCTGCCTCAGCAATCACTTTTGGCTGGCTGGTTCGACCGAGGTCAATCTCTTCACCATCCTTGTTCAGGAAATGAAATTCAGTAATTCCCAGTGAACTGTCTTTCACCATTTCAATCCAGCGTTTGTATTTGAAATACATCTTCACCCTTTTTGAAATGAACCCCTTAGTGTAGTAAGCGAAGAGAAAGGGATGAAGCGCCAGTACGAGGTGTTTTTCATTCTGTTTTTCAAATAAATGCTGGATGTGCTCTTCGATCTGGTCGGTAATTAGAATGCTGGCATTGATGCTTCCTGTTCCGTTACAAGTGGGGCAAACTTCCTTGGTGGCAATGTTCATCTGCGGCCGCACCCGTTCGCGCGTGATCTGCATGAGACCGAATTTTGAAAGCGGCAACACAGTATGTTTCGCGCGGTCCTGCTCCATCTCATCCATCATCGTTTTGAAGATGAGTTTTTTATTGTCATTGCTGCGCATGTCAATAAAATCCACCACGATAATGCCACCCATATCGCGCAAGCGCAGTTGACGTGCTACTTCTTTGGCGGCTTCAATATTTACCGAGAGGGCAGTAGTCTCCTGGTTCTCTTCACGGTTGGACTTGTTCCCGCTGTTTACGTCGATAACGTGAAGAGCTTCCGTATGTTCAATGATCAGATAACCACCGGCGCGCAAGCTAACGGTCTGTCCAAATGCGGATTTGATCTGCTTTTCGATGCCATAATGTTCAAATATTTTAGCCTTACCCGTGTAGAGTTTTACAATTTTGTCCTTGTCGGGCGCTATGTTGTGGATGTAAGTTCTTACCTCTTCGAATATCTTCTTGTCATCCACATGAACATTGTCGAATGATTCATTCAGCAGGTCGCGGAGGATGGAAGAAGTTTTGCTTAGCTCACCGATGATTTTGTCACGGGCATTGGCTGTGGCCAGTCGTGCGATTCCATCTTCCCACGTTTTCACCAGGTTGCGAAGGTCCTTGTCCAGGTCAGCCACTTCCTTGCCTTCAGCCACTGTCCTTACGATCACCCCGAAGCCTTCCGGTTTGATGGATTGTATGAGCCGTTGCAGGCGTTTACGCTCCTCGCTGCTGCTAATCCGCTTGGATACATTGACAGCATGGGCAAATGGCACCATGACCAGGTATCTCCCGGCAATGGATAACTCCGAAGAAAGTCGTGGTCCCTTGGTAGAAATCGGCTCCTTTACAACCTGTACGGGCAGTAACTGGTTTTTGGAGAGCTGTTGGCCGATTTTTCCATGCTTGTCGATATCTCGTTCAGGATGGAATTTTTCAAGTCGGCCTCCGGTGATTTTTTTTGCGCGAACCAGCTTGGTGAATTTCTGGAGAGATCCGAATTGAGGTCCCAGATCGAGATAATGAAGGAAGGCATCTTTTTCGTAACCGATGTCGATGAAAGCGGCATTCAGGCCCTGCACAACTTTTTTCACGTTGCCCAGGTAAATGTCACCTACAGCGAATTTTCCTCCACCATTGTCTTCATGAAATTCAACCAGCGTTTTATCGCGCAACAAGGCGATCCGACATCCTTCCGGAGTAGCACTTATAATTAGTTCGTTACTCACGGTTAATCAGGATGTGGTGATTATTTCTTTTTGTGGCGATTTTTTCTCAGACGCTTTTTGCGTTTGTGGGTCGCCATTTTGTGTTTTTTTCTTTTTTTACCGCTCGGCATAAGTGTAATGTTTTATGTTTCCTTTTTTTACCCCGACTTCTGTCGGGCTTGTCCCGATATATCGGGAATTATTTAAGTTCTTTCAGATAGGAATCCACTGTAGCCTGTACAGAAGGATCCGAATCCATTTTCTTCACTTTCTCAAACTGCTGACGCGCCTTTTCATTCTGGTTGGAATTCATATAGGCAATTCCAAGCAGCAACTGGCCCTGAAGGTGCTTTTCGTTAACTGTAGCCAGTTTTTCGAGCCATTCAATGGCTTTGTCGTACTGGCCTGACTGCACCGATAGCATCCCCATGTTGAACAAAGCCAGTTCGTTTTTCGGATCTGCGGCAATTACTTCACGCAACATGCTGATTCCTTTCATGGGCGATCCTGAACTCAGGTAGGTCATCGCCATTTTGGTTTTGACTTCCAGGTTGCCCGGGTTTTTTTCCACGATCATACCGAAGTACTCCCTCGATTTTTCAGCCTGGGCATTTTGTTTGTCGCGATCAACGGCAAAGGAGTAAGCCTCATAAAAGGCGTTCCCTGCTTTTAAAAGACTTTCATCAGTTTTAAAGAACGTTGCTGCTTTTTCGGCAAACCATGCAGCGCTGTCAAATAGCCCGGCCTGGCTGTAAAGTCCTACTAAAGAGTCGGCAAAGATAGCATTTTTTTCTTCCGGCAAACCGGATAAGTACCGGGCCCTCAACCGGTTAATGTCTTTGCGGAGGCCCTCGGGTGTTTGGGTATGGGGATTGGAGGTGCCCGTACTGGATTCAGCACCTTGTTGCAGTTGGCTCTCATTCTCCACGACCGACTTTGGCAGCAGATAGATTATGACAACGAGCAGGACAGCTATTGCGATAAGAATGATTCGGGTTTTACGCATGAGATGGGTGCTGGGTTCTGGGTCTTGAGTTCTGGCAGCGCCAACTCAATGAGAGAATTGAGTGCTGGAAAATCAGGCAACTTCGCCAATGGCCAAGACCTAAGCCCAATAGCTACTTTTCAGCCAGTTGCTTTACCTTGTCGCTGTTCTTAATCTTATTGATGAAGACTTTGGCAGGCTTAAAGCTGGGAATGAAGTGCTCATCGATGACAATGGCCGTATTGCGTGAAATGTTTCGGGCAATTTTTTTCTTTCTCTTTTTATTGATGAAACTTCCGAATCCACGAACATAAATATTATGGCCGCCAGACATGGAGTTTTTTACAATGGAAAAGAAGGCTTCAACGGAGGCGGTGACATCTGCCTTATCGATGCCGGTCTTTTCTGCGATTTGATTAATTACGTCTGCTTTCGTCACGGTGATGGGGTATTATAGCTTGCGTTCAGGGATGGCAAAATTAATTTGCGCGACCAGAATTAAAAACAATATTCACATTTTCTGACTACGAAGGAAATGAACAATAGGATTTTCTCGGAAAAAATCGTTGAATGGTACAGGGAGTATCATCGTGACCTTCCCTGGCGAAACACGCAGGAACCCTATAAAATATGGCTTTCGGAAATCATTTTACAGCAAACGAGAGTTATTCAAGGCCTTCCTTATTACGAAAAATTTATTCAGGAATTTCCTGAAATTAATTCACTGGCAAGGGCCAAAGAAGAGAAAGTTTTGAGGCTTTGGCAGGGATTGGGATATTATACCCGGGCCAGAAACCTCCATAAATGTGCAGTTGAAATTGTCAGGAAATTCAATGGCATTTTCCCTCCCGCGTTTAACGAGTTAAAGAAACTTCCGGGCGTTGGCGACTACACGGCGGCAGCCATAGCTTCATTTGCATTTGGAGAACGTGTCGCCGTGGTGGATGGCAATGTGCAACGTGTACTCTCCAGGGTTTTTGGTATCACGGAAAATGTTTCGACTCCCTCCGGGAAGAAGTATTTTTTTGAATGGGCGAATACACTCATCTCCGCTGACGACCCCGGGCGATACAACCAGGCCATTATGGAGTTTGGGGCGCTGCAATGTGTGCCAAGGAATCCAAAATGCGATGCATGTATTTTCAGCGCCTCCTGTTTTGCGCGTCGCAACCAGCAACAGCATCTTTTTCCTGTCAAGCGAAGGCCAGCAAAAGTCACTCACCGCTACTTATACTACTTTATATTCAGTGCCGGCAGGAAATTCCTGATGAAAAAACGATTGGAAAAGGATATCTGGAACAGCCTGTATGATTTTCCCCTGAGGGAAACGAAGCGGTCCGTGTCTCAAATGAAAATTCAGATATTATTTCCTTCAGTTTCGGGGGTGAAAGTGAAAAGTAAGATGTCAAAGGTCTACAAGCACGTGCTAACCCATCAGATTATTCATGCGCGGTTTATTCATTTCGAAATTCCGCAAGCCAAATCAGATTCTTTGCGAAAAAAAATTGAAGGTTCAGGATGGTTTTCGCAATCACAGATTGCACGTCTGCCCAAACCGGTATTGATCTCCCGCTTTCTTCACGACGATCGGATTTTATAAGAGTCAGAGAGATTTGGTATTTTTGCACTCCGCCCCCAACTTCTTCAGCTGAAGCAGGCTTTTTTCCGGGGAACGTCCAAATCAAAGAATCAAAACAATCAGAGGATATGTCAGGTGTCAATAAAGTTATTTTAGTAGGCCGGCTTGGTAAAGATCCGGAAGTACGCAATCTGGAAAATGGTGCGTCTGTGGCCAATTTCACCATGGCCACTTCAGAGTCGTACAAGGACAAAACGACCGGGGAAAAGAAAGAATCAACGGAGTGGCACAATATTGTGCTGTGGAGGGGTCTGGCGGAAATCGCAGCCAAATATCTCCACAAAGGAGATATGATTTACATCGAGGGAAAACTACGGACACGTTCCTGGGAAAAAGAAGGTGTAACCCGGTATACAACGGAAATCGTAGGCGATAATATGACTATGCTGAGCACTCGCCGGGATGGAGGATCGAATCAGGAATACAAGCCTTCAGCGGCTCCGCAACAAAGTCAGGAAGGGTTTAAACCTTCAGCGGATAGCGGTACGGATGATCTTCCATTCTAACGGATTAGTTAAAACAGCTATTGGACCCTGCGCGTATGGACGAGCCCCCCGGTAATTTTCTGGCTGACATCACTTCGGTGGAGATCACTCCATTTTATGTGTTCAGTTTCGTTGCCATAGCAATCCTGCTGTTTATGTCGGCAATGATTTCAGCATCGGAAGTGGCATTCTTTTCGCTTAAGTCTGGTGACCTTGACCAATGCCGTGAATCCGGTGATGAAAAAAAACTGAGCATCATAGACCTGCTGAAGCGTCCCCGTCTTTTGCTTGCGACGATTCTCATCATGAATAATTTTGTGAATATCGGTGTGGTCACGATCTCCACATTTCTCATGTGGGAAATGACCAACACCCGTAAGCCCTCGGAAACAATCGTCGGGATCCTCACCTTTGCCACCACCTTTGCCATTACTTTCTTTGGCGAGATCATCCCCAAAGTCTATGCTACACAACGCAATCTGAACATAGCGCGTTTGATGGCCAGTACATGGAAAGTACTGGAACAGATTTGCAGACCGATTTCTTATGGTCTCATTGGCATGAGTTCCCTGGTAGAAAGACGAATAGAAAAGAAGGGATACAGCACCACCGTGGAGGAGTTGAACCAGGCGCTTGAACTGACAACCGACAACGCCGAGACATCTGAAGACGAAAAAGAAATTCTCAAAGGCATTGTCAATTTTGGTACGCTTACAGTTAAGCAGGTGATGCGCTCCCGGCTGGAGATATCTGCCGTTGACGTCGATTTGAATTTTACTGAACTGCTGGATGCCGTGAGCAAATCGGGATTTTCAAGAATACCGGTTTACCGCGAAACCATTGATCACATTGAGGGTATTTTATATACCAAGGACCTGCTCCCCTACCTTGAAGAGGGAGCAACCTATGCCTGGCAAAAGTTGCTTCGCCCGGGATATTTCGTGCCGGAAACCAAGAAACTGGATTCTCTGCTCAAGGATTTTCAAAGCAAGCACGTCCACATGGCGGTTGTGGCGGATGAATATGGCGGCACAAGCGGAGTGGTGACACTGGAAGATCTCATCGAAGAAATTATTGGTGAAATAAACGATGAATTTGATGAAGTGGCATTGCCGTATCAGAAAATTGATGAACGGACTTTTGTATTTGAAGGCAGAATTTCATTACACGACTTCTGTAAGGCACTCGAGATTGATCCGCAGTTCTTCGAAGATGTCAAGGGAGAAAGTGAATCGCTCGGCGGTTTGATACTTGAACTTCATCACTCCATGCCGAACGCAGGGGACAAAATCAGCTACGACCGGTTTCAGTTTACGATTGTATCGGTAGATCAGAAACGCATTAAGCGCATTCGTGTGACAGTCACGGATGCGGAAACGGGTGAAGAATAAATTTTTATCCAAGGCTTTCGGTATTCTGGCGGCGGCCGGCCTGATCATTTCATCCTGCAGTACAAACTACCAACCCAAGCCCATTGGATACAACCGGTTGATTCTCCCCGTGGCAGCATATCAGCATTCACCGGATACTTTGCCTTACCAGTTTGAGTATTCACAGCATGCCCGACTGGTAAAGGATTCTTCCTGGATGCGCGGGAAACACTGGGTGGAAATCTATTACCCGGAATTAAAATCAACCATTCACGTTACCTATAAAAGCATTCATCATGATGCCAATCTTTTAAAAGAGTTTTTGAAAGATGCCTATGTGCTAACGGCCAAGCACCAGGTAAAGGCTTATGCCATTGATGAAACGATTGTAAAAACACCCTCCGGAAAAACGGCTATCATCGCTGAACTGGAAGGAGAAGTGCCCAGCCAATTTCAGTTTACACTGACTGATTCAACAGAAAATTTTTTACGGGGAGCGGTCTACTTCAATGTTAAAGTTCAGAACGATTCCCTGCAGCCGGCAATTGAATACATGAAAAAAGATGCCATGCACCTCGTGAACACACTGGTCTGGAAGAAATAGTCAGGGTGTTTTACTTTTTGCATTTTAAAGTGTTTACGTTGCATGTTAACTTAAACACCTTAACCGATTAAGATTCCGTGCCTTCTTTCTTTGATACTTCCGTTGAATTTCTGAAAGGGGTTGGTCCCCAACGCGCGGCGATGCTTCAAAAAGAATTGAAGATTTTCACTTTTGGTGATCTGCTGCAGCACTATCCGTTTCGATATGATGACCGCACGAAGTTTTATACCATCCGTGAAATAACCGAAGAGCTACCCAATGTGCAGATCATGGGCACCATTACCCGGATGGAAGTTGTCGGCACCGGATTCAAAAAGCGCCTGGTGGGACATTTTACGGATGGTAAGGGAAGCCTTGAACTGGTTTGGTTTCAGGCCATACCATGGGTTCTTCAAAAAATCAAGCCGGGAATTGAATACGTAGTGTTTGGTAAGCCAAATCGTTTTGGGAAATCATTTTCAATAGCGCATCCTGAAGTGGAACCACGCGCTGATCAGGGTGAAGTGAATGGATTCCTCCAGCCCGTTTATCCGCTAAGTGAAAAATTACGAGCCCGTCATTTCGATAACAAAATAATCATCAAACTGCAGCGTGAACTGTGGAAGTCCGCGCAGTCCCATATTCGTGAAACACTTCCGGCATACCTGCTGAAGAAATTTAATCTCATAGATAAGCGGCAGGCGATAGCCGCCATTCATTTTCCACCATCGGCCACAGCGTTGTCAGCCGCGCAGCGGAGATTGAAATTTGAAGAGCTTTTTTACCTGCAGCTCCGCCTCCTGAAAATGAAGTTGGTGCGGTATGAAAAATTCAAAGGACAGATTTTTAACGATACTGACTTACTAACTCGTTTTTATAAAGAGTATCTTCCATTTCCGCTCACAGAGGCGCAGAAGCGAGTTATCCGGGAAATATACCTTGACCTGAAATCCGGCCACCAGATGAGCCGGTTGCTGCAGGGTGATGTCGGTAGCGGTAAAACCATTGTTGCTTTTATCTGCATGCTGCTGGCGATTGGCGGCAACGCACAGGCAGCACTCATGGCCCCGACAGAAATTCTTGCACAACAGCATTTTAACAACCTGAAAAAATATGCTGATGCGATGGCGATTCCCATTGCACTGCTTACCGGATCAACAAAAAAATCTGCCCGAACTGTGTTGCACAAGAATCTGCAGGACAGCAGTCTTAAAATACTGATCGGCACACATGCCTTGCTGGAAGAGGAAGTAATGTTCGGGAATCTGGGCCTGGCCATAGTGGATGAACAGCACCGGTTCGGAGTGGCGCAACGGTCCAAACTCTGGAAGAAGAACGCAGGCCTTTATCCGCATGTACTGGTGATGACCGCAACACCCATTCCGCGCACATTGGCCATGACTTTGTATGGCGATCTGGAAGTTTCGGTAATAGATGAATTGCCAAAAGGCCGGAAGCCGATCAAAACCACGCATCAATTTGATTCACACCGGCTCCAGGTAAACGCATTTCTCAAAGATCAGATTGCAGCGGGACGCCAGGTATACGTCGTTTACCCTTTGATCGAGGAATCGGGGAAACTGGATTTGAAGCACCTTATGGATGGTTACGAAAGTATTTCCAGGGCCTTTCCGGAGTATGCCATCAGCATTCTTCACGGGCAAATGAAAACTGAGGCCAAAGATTTTGAGATGGCCCGCTTTCTGAAAGGCGAAACAAAAATCATGGTGGCTACTACTGTCATCGAGGTGGGCGTGGATGTTCCCAACGCCTCTGTAATGGTAATTGAAAACGCGGAACGATTTGGCTTATCCCAGCTACACCAGTTGAGGGGTCGTGTCGGGCGGGGTGCTGATCAATCTTATTGTTTACTGATGACCAGTTTCAAACTCGGCGCAGAAGCCCGTCTGAGAATGAACACCATGGTGAGTACCAGCAATGGATTCGAAATTGCGGAGAAAGATCTCGAACTGCGGGGTCCGGGTGATCTTATGGGTACGCAACAAAGCGGGCTGCTTGATTTGATGATTGCTGATTTGGGTAAGGATGGTGCGCTTCTCAAGGAGGCGCGTCAGGCGGCAGCAGAAATTCTTGAAGCCGACCCAGATCTCAAAAAATCTGACCATACCTCTATTCAGGTACACCTGGCAGCCCTGAAAAAAAGCGAAATTAACTGGGCCCGGATAAGCTGAAACATTACCGCATGAACTTCTTATCTTTACCCTTCACTTGCTCAAATGAAAAGAGTTTTTCTTGTCATTGTCTTCCTTGGCTTTATTTCTCCAGTACTTGTCGCCCAGCCCGGGCATTATTTTCTTTCGCACTATAAACCCGGAAATGAAAACATCAGCAACATCAGTTATGACATTCATCAGAGCGTCAGTGGTGTGCTGTATTTTGCCAACCAAAAAGGAGTACTTCAGTTTGACGGACGCAACTGGACAATGGTGCCGGTTCATGGAGCGGTATACTCCCTTACTTCTTCTGTCGATGACCAGATTTTTGCGGGAGGATCAGCCGGGTTTGGGAGAATCGGATTAAACCAAGACAATCGTCTGGCTTACATCAGCCTGTCGGATTCTCTTCCTGACGCAAAAAATATATTCGTCAGCTATACTGTGGATAGCGTAATTTATTTTTTGAATGAGCAGTCCCTGTTTCAATTTGACATAGCGAAGAGAAAATCCAGCCGCATACTTGCTGCTGAACCTCTCGAAGGACCCTTCACCGGTTTGTTTCGTCTTACTTCAGGCATGTATGTCAGTACGGAGAATGGTGGTCTGAAGAAAATAGTAAAGGGGAGTTTACAATCCCTTGATATAGTTGGATTGCAGGAGAAGCAATTGATTTTCAGTGAACTTTCTCCGGATGGAAAGAAAGATTTTATTGCTACGGATGACAGCCGGTTTTTCATTAAAGTAAAAGGAATTCCATTGCGGGAGTTTAAGCCCAAGGACTCGCTGTATCTGAAGTCAGGTTTTGTTGTCAATGCCACATGGGTGAATGATCAGATGGTGGCCATCGGTACGCTTCGGGGAGGTGTGGTTTTTGTGGATGTGGAATCGGATGACACCTATGAGATTTCAAATTATTACTCCGGCTTGCCCGACAATGAAATTTATGCTGTTCACACCGACCGGCATAAAGGTGTCTGGGTAGCCCACGATTACGGATTTACCCGTGTTGCACCCTTCCTGCCCTTTCGGACATTCAATCACTACAAGGGACTACAGGGTAATTTATTGTGTGCCATCACCGATGCCAATCAGGTATATGTAGGCACCACGTTGGGACTCTTCCGCCTTTCCAGGGAAGAAATCTATGAGGATGAGGTATACAGTGTAACCAAAACGATAACCAGGACGACGCCCGGAAGAATAAAAAGTCAGCCTGAAGTTGTGCAGGATCGAAAGAAAAGCAAGCCTGGTCTTTTTGGGATCTTTAAAAAGAAAAAAGAAATGGATGAGCTGTCGGCGGAAGTACAGCGCACGGCTGCGAAAATCACAAAAACGAAAGTAACTCAGACTAAAACTCGGAAGGTGCTGAAGGGTATTGAATACCTCTATAAACCGGTTGAAGGAATTACAGGGAAAGTGGATCAATTGATCAGGGTTGAAAAAAGACTTTTGTGTTCAGGTGTAGGAGGGGTTTTTGAAGTATCTGGATTAAATTCCACATCGATAAGTCCTGAGCCCATCAGAACGATTTTCTATTCAAAAAATCTTCGACAGTTGTTGTTGTGTACCTATGATGATAAGATACAATCCTTCCAGCCTGCAGACAAAGCCTGGAATTCTGTTGAATTCCCGGATTCGCTTTCCATCTATGCCGACTTTATGTTCGAGGATAATCTTCAGAACCTTTGGGTTTGCGGCCATGATCGTGCTATAAAAATTGGAATTGAAGGCCGAGAGATTCTGGATGCAGAAACCATTCCGCTGCCTCATTCTTCAATTGACCGGACCGTGGGTCTCGCCTACGGTGATGAAGTTTATCTTACCCAGAACGGAGAATTTTTTCACTATGCCAGTTATAAAAATGAATTCATAAAGTATGATTCCCTGCCGGGGCCCAAGCGATATTTTGCTTCTGATGGTGTGTTTTGGTTTTATGATGGCCATAAGTGGAGGACGGTGGATAAGAAGAAACAGGGGTCAATTAAGACGGAATGGCTTTCCCTTTTCCCGGATATCCGTTTTCTGGCGCCAGCAGATCCCGGCAAAAGTCTTTGGGTGATCACTTCAGCAAACGAGTTATACCGTTTTTCCGGCGATCAGGATCCATTGAATCAGAATTTGAATCCATTATTCCTGAAAGAAATACGAAATCAGCAAATAAAACTGGCTCCTCAAACCAGCTGGAAGGTGGATGAAAGTGAAAGTGCAATGACGCTGGAATTTATTCAGCCTGAATATGTCGGTGAGCAGGCTGTGGAATACCGTTACTATGTGCAGGGCCTTCAGACGCAATGGTCCGAATGGTCGTCGATTAACAACATCATTAATTTTTCATTTCTGCCTCCGGGTGAATACCGGGTATTGATTCAATCCAAAGATCTATTTGATAAGATCACGGAATTGAATTCCATTCACTTTGACGTAACGCCGCCGTACTGGAAGCGGCCCTGGTTTTATGCGGTCGAGTTCTTGTTTTTTGGGTCACTGGTGGTATTGTCTCTCAGGCTGAATGTATCCAACAGCCGGTACCGGTATCTGAGCCGCTTTTTATCAGCCCTGACAGTTGTCATGCTCATTCAGTTCATACAAACCATTGCCTCGGCCAATATCACCATGAAGAGTACGCCTGTGGCCGACTTTTTTATCCAGGTATTTATCGCCTTGCTTGTACTGCCAGTAGAGGAATTTCTGCGTAACAGAATGGTGAAAGCGGCGGAGAAAAAGCATTAGTTTGTTTTCATCCGCCATTCGCTAAATTTCATATTAAATTAGACAGAATACCCATGTTCATCAATCTTGATACCATTCCACCGTTTTACAAAGGATATGTAAAACTGGTTGAGCAGCCGGATGTATTACAGGCCATGCGCATTTCCGGCTATCGTACAATGGAATTGATTCACTCTGTTCCGGAGGCAAAATGTGACTTTCGCTATGCGGAAGGAAAATGGACCATTCGTGAGGTGTTGTGCCACATGATCGATGCGGAAAGAATATTTGCCTATCGCGCCTTGCGTTTTGCCAGGAACGACAAAACACCTCTTCCGGGTTTTGATGAAGTAGCCTATGCTCCCTATCTCAATGCTTCCGGCAGAAGCCTTCGTCAGATCGGTGATGAAATGCAGCACCTGAGAACGGCTTCAGTGGATCTATTTGACTCCTTTACCGCAGAGATGCTGAAGCGTAAAGGCATTGCCAGCAACAACGAACTATCAGTAGAGGCGCTCGGATTTATTATTGCCGGACACGAAACACATCACTGTAAAGTTTTGAAGGAGCGTTATCTTGTGGCTGGATGAGTGCAATAAATTATGGTTTAATTGGATGTCTTCTGCTGGGAGCGTGTTCGTCACAGCGGTTTCTTATCGATGAGCTGAAGAAGGCTGAGAGTAATACAAAAGGACACGTCGGGTTTGTTTTATATGATCCGGTATTGCATAAAACACTGTATGACCATGAAGGTGACCGGTATTTCATTCCTGCATCGAACACAAAAATATTTACTTTTTATACATCGCTTCGACTGCTGGGCGACTCGATTCCAGCGATTCATTATGTTCACAGAAATGATTCAGTCATTTTGTGGGGAACCGGTGATCCGGGTTTTTTGTATAAAAAGCTCCCGCAAGGCAAAGTGTATGACTTTTTGAAAGCACAGCCTGGCAGATTAATATTTTCATCTTCTAATTTTTATGGCGAAAGAATGGGGCCGGGCTGGGGCTGGGATGACTACGCTTATGCTTACCAGGTTGAGCGCACAGCATTCCCTGCATACGGTAATTTTGTGAATGTCCGGATCAGTGGAGATACGATCAAAACAATTCCTGCATTTTTTAACCAAGCCATAGTCCGGAAGGCGGCAACAAAAGATGGTCCTGAAATAACAAGGGAAATAGACACCAACACATTCAACTATTTTCCCGGGATAAAGGGGGAGCCGGTAGAATCGAATGTTCCGCTTCGTTTCCGCGATGAATTATTAATGAAACTGCTTTCGGATACACTCAGGCGCGAAGTGACAAGTGTTCCGGTTCCGTATATGAAAGGATCAAAGACTTTTTACAGCGTGCACGCTGACAGTTTGTATAAAGTGATGATGCAGGAAAGTGATAATTTTATTGCTGAGCAATTGCTGCTGATGTGTGCCGACAAACTGAGCGACAGCCTGCGGTCAGAAATAGCAATCCAATATTCTAAAAAGAATTTGCTTTCTGACTTACCCGATGAACCGATGTGGGTTGACGGTTCTGGGTTGTCACGGTATAACCTCATGACACCAAGATCCATTGTTGCGTTGTGGGAAAAGATCTACGCCATGGTGCCCCGCGAGCGGTTGTTTCCTTTGCTGGCTATTGGCGGACAAGCGGGTACTATTAAAAATTATTACAAAGCAGAGAATCCTTACATTTTTGGAAAAACCGGCACATTGCGAAACAATCATTCTTTGAGCGGATACCTCGTCACCCGAAAGGGGAAGACTCTCATTTTTAGCTGGATGAATAATAACTTTACCAGTCCATCCCGCGAAGTTCGTGCCACGATGGAGTCAGTTTTAAAAACGATTTATGAGAAATATTAAGTGTGTATTGATTTTAGTTTTTTTTACTTCGGGATTGCAGGCGCAGCAGACCGCTCCGTCCATTGACCTCGATGTAAAAATCGGCCAGATGATTCTGGTAGGAATTCCCAAAGCAGAAGTTGACCCCGCTGTACTCAAAGAAGTGCAGACGGGAAAAGTGGGATCCATTATCTTGTTTGAAAAAAATATTCCTGTAAAAAAAATTCATCCTTTGCTGCACTAAAAAAAATCACATGGACTTATGCGAAAGCAGCGCCTTTGTTTCCCTTGCTGATCAGCATTGACCAGGAAGGCGGTAAAGTCAACCGGTTGAAAGACAAGTATGGATTTACGCGATCCATTACCGAACAGGAAATGGGGAGGGCAAAAAATCTTGACTCGGTAAGATTTTATGCTGAAGCAACAGCAGCAACGCTGGCCGGCCTGGGTATCAATGTCAATTTCGCTCCTGTGGTGGATCTGGCAGTCAATAAGGATAACACCGTGATCTACAAAGCCGGCCGGTCATTCTCTGCTGATCCTGATACAGTGGCCATGATGGCGGAAGAATATATGCGCCCCGGCCGAAAGTATGGCGTTATCAATGTACTGAAGCATTTCCCCGGTCATGGCAGTTCAACAGCGGATTCGCATTTTGGTGTAGCGGATGTAACCAATACCTGGACAGACAAGGAACTTATTCCATACCAACGACTGATCCTCGCCGGAAAAGTGGATGCAGTAATGAGTGCACACATTGTGAACAAGAGACTGGATCCACGCGGATATCCCGGAACCTTGTCAACACGGATGGTGGATAGCCTTTTGCGCAAACAGTTTTTTTATGAGGGTGTGGTGTTTTCAGATGACATGCACATGCAGGCGATCTCCAAGCAATATGGCCTGGAGGAATCCATCAGGCTGGCTATCCTTGCCGGTGTGGATATTTTATGTTTCTCCAATAATGTTCCGGAGGGTGAACAGGTACCAGGCACGAAGGTGCATGCCATCATCCGGTCATTGGTAGACCGCGGAGTAATTACCCCGGAAAGAATCGATCAGTCTTTCAACCGGATTATAAAATTGAAATTTAAGGACCGCCAGACTTCGGAAGAATTGCTGAAAAACCAGATGGATGGAATGCAAAGGGAATTGAATGAACTTAAGAAGGCCAATGAGGTGAAGAAAAGCGAAGTGAAAGAGGAACCGAAACCTGAAATTAAGCAACCCACAGAAGTGGAGGGTGATAAAAAGAAGAAAAAGAAGAAGTCATAGTTGATGAAGGTAATGTATAAGCGAATCATTAGTCTAAACTCACTCCAATGAAAACAGAAGAAGAATTAAAAGAAATTGAAAAACTTCAAATGAAGCGCGCCAGGACCACAGCAACTGTTTTTGGCATGCTGGCTATTACAGCCCTCATTCTCATTGTGTATGCCTTTTTTCAGTCGGCAGCAGCAGAAAGGGAAAAGCTGGAAGCAACATTTGAACTTGAAAAGTGCCAAAAAAGGGTTGAAGAAGCAGAAGCGCAAGTGGTCATTGCCAATAAAAAATTGGAGCAGATGACAGTTGATGCTTTGATTGAAAAGGAGGCGAAAAAATAGATTCGGAAGTTTAATACAAACAACAATGAGCATCCATCTAATACCACCCAACAGCACCGACGAAGAAATTAAGGAATTTGAAGAGAATGCCCTGAGACGCGCAAGGATCACGTCAATTATGCTCGGCCTGTCTGCGGTGGTTACTGTTTTGTTCATGATTTATGGCTTCACACAAAGCATTGAAGCGCAGCGTCAGCAGGATTTGAGATACGAATTGGAGGTGAGCTCAAAGAAAGAAATCACGAATCTAAAAGAGCAACTGGCCCAATGTCAATCCGAAAAGAAGTAATACATGGAGCTTCCTTTCAGAATCACACCCACCAGAAATTCTGAGGTTCCCATTATTGTAAGTGTTCCCCACTGCGGCACTGCTTTCCCCGCTGATCTAGTTGATCAGTACAATTCTAATCTCATTGCTGCACCGGATGATACAGACTGGTTTGTGGACAAGCTGTATGATTTTGTTCCTGAACTGGGGATCACCATGATTACCGCTGAATTCAGTAGGTGGGTGATCGATTTGAACCGTGACCCACAAAGCAAGCCTCTCTATTCAGATGGACGGATTATTACTGCCCTTTGCCCCGTCACAACTTTTAATTCGGAACCTCTTTACCTGGATGGCCGAAAGGAAGTGGACGCTTCCGAAGTACAGCGTCGTCTCGATAAGTACTACTATCCCTACCATCAAAAAATCAAAGAACTTATTGACGATCGCAAAAAGAAATTGGGTAAGGTGCTATTGTGGGATTGTCACTCCATTCGTCAATTCGTCCCGACAGTACATAAAGAAAAATTTCCCGACCTGATTCTCGGGGATGCCGATGGAACTTCCGCATCGCCGGGGCTATGTGAGACGGCATTAAGTACATTGGATCACAGCGGCTATTCCGTAAATCACAATTATCCCTTCAAGGGTGGCTATATTACACGCCACTTTGGGAAACCAATGGAGAATCAGCATGCACTGCAACTGGAAATGACTAAAGTCAACTACATGGATGATACTGAAAAAAAATATCATCCGGAGAGGGCTGACCGCATGCGTGATTTACTGAAGAAAGTATTTGAAAGATTGATCGATCAGCTATGACAGAGGGACAATCCCTGCGGTATTTCAGTTTCAAAGGTTTGCTCCAGCGAGAAGACTGGCTGACACCCGCTTACGTTGGTGTAGATTCAGGGGGGTTGATCCGCTACCTGTCCAATCAGCCCCATCCGGATGGATCAGCAATAGAAGCTGTTTCCGGTTATGCCATACCTGGATTTCAGAATGCTCATTCCCATGCCTTTCAATATGCCATGGCCGGCCTGGCAGAAAATCATCCGGATCACGATGATGACTTCTGGACGTGGCGCGAGGAAATGTATAAGTGTGCCCTATCGCTTGATCCTGATCAGGCGGAAGCTGTTGCCGCTATGCTCTATGCCGAGATGGTCCGCCAGGGTTATACACACGTGGCCGAATTTCACTATCTGCATCACGATAAAGATGGGAAGCCGTATTCCAATCTTTCAGAAATGGGAGATCGCATGGTTGCCGCCGCTCAAACCGCCGGGATTAAAATAACATTGATTCCGGTTTTTTATCAGAAAGGTGGATTTGGAATTGAGCCGCAGGCAAGACAAAGGAGATTCATATCCAAAACTGTAGAGGATTACCTCAAACTTTTTGAATCATCAAAAAATTCGGTTCGGCACTACCCTGATGCACGACTTGGATTGAGTGTCCACTCGCTGCGGGCAGTAGATTGGAAGGATGTTGTCCGGACTTTTGAATCCGGTCCAAAAGATATTCCATTTCATTTGCACACTGCTGAGCAGAAGAAAGAAGTGAGTGATTGTTTGGCTCATATTGGCAAGCGACCGGTGCAGTGGTTGCTGGATAATTTTTCTGTCAATGAACGGTGGAACATAGTTCACGCCACGCACCTGGATGATTCGGAATTGAAGGGATTGGCTCAATCGAAGGCGACGGTAGTCTTGTGTCCATCAACTGAGGGAAATCTGGGTGACGGGATTTTCAGGATGAAAGAATACGTTCGGTCAGGCGGAAGATGGACACTGGGTACTGACAGTCACATCGGGATCAATCCGCTCGAGGAATTCCGGATGATGGACTACCGGCAGCGGCTGGTGAGCAACCAGCGCAATACATTTAAGGGTGATGCTGCGAAATACATGGTCATGGAAGAAGTTGCCTCTGGAAGGAGAGCAATGGGATTGTCTTGGAAAGATCACTTTGCACTCGGTCAACCGCTCGATGCAGTTGTATACAATGCACAATCGCATCTG
>DAOMZK010000006.1:0-18453 GCA_035438035.1 Cyclobacteriaceae bacterium
TGGCCAATCTCCACACAGTGCTGACTTTAATTACTCATTGCTGACAGAAGATTTGCAGGAGTTCATTGCGGAGCATAAATTACAAAGACCGTCCATCATCGGCCATTCCATGGGCGGTAAGACAGCCATGAATTATGCGGTGCGATATGGTGAAAATCTGAATAAACTGATTGTGGTTGATATCGTACCCAAGCAATATCCCGTTCATCATGATAGCATTCTCGAAGGACTAATGGCCGTGATGGAGGCGAACCTGAACTCAAGAAATGATGCGGACAAAGTGCTGGCCGGCTTTGTCCCCCAACCTGATGTGCGTCAATTCCTGTTGAAGAATCTCACCCGTAAAAGTGAAGGCGGCTTCGCATGGAAAATTAATGTAGCCGCTATCAACAATAATATTGAAGCGCTCGGAGTGGGTATGGTCTACCCCGGAACATACAATGCGCCAGCGCTGTTTGTGAAAGGAGCAAAGTCGGATTACTATGAACCTGGCGATGAAGAGCGGATTATGAAAATATTTCCGCTGGCCACTTTCGCCACACTGGATACAGGCCATTGGGTGCAGGCGGAGAACCCGGAGGCTTTTGGAAATCTGGTTATGGATTACTTGTGTTGAAATGGAAGATGTAAGAAGCATATTATTTCTGGATATCGAGACGGTAGCTTCCACTGGAAACTATGCTGACCTCAGTGACCGGCTTAAAGTTCAGTGGGCACGAAAAGTGAATTTTTTCAGGCAGCGGGAGGAGGGGCAGACAGATGCGGAACTTTTTCAGGAACGTGCGGGTATTTATGCTGAATTCGGAAAGATCATAGTTATTGCCATCGGGAAGTTCTCCGAAAACGAAAAAGGCGAGCGCTGTCTGAAAACCAAGTATTTTGCCAATGATGATGAGCGAACATTGCTGGAGGAATTCAAGGCTGCGTTGGAAAAAATGGACTCGTCACAATTGAAATTGTGCGCCCATAACGGCAAGGAATTCGACTTTCCCTACATTAGCCGCAGGATGCTGATCCAGGGGATTGCCCTTCCCGCTGTGTTGAACCTCTCGGGAAAAAAATCCTGGGAAATCCCGCATCTGGATACCATGGAGCTCTGGAAATTTGGGGACTATAAACACTATACCTCGCTGGATCTGCTGGCGGCATTGTTTAATATCCCCACCAGCAAGAACGAATTGGATGGATCGAAAGTGAATCAGGCATACTACCAGGGAAACAGTCTGATGAAAATAGCGGAGTACTGTGTCGGGGATGTAGTAGCCGTAGCGCAATTGTTTCTCAGGATGAAAGGATTCAACCTGATTCCCGAAAAAAATATACTGCACGCTTAACAAAAATCACAACCCGGAAGTCTGGCTTTGCAGCTACCAAAAAAAAGCATTAAGACTTCCAGGGAAAAAAATAATGTATGTCTAAAAAGAAATTCAAAGAGAGAAAACACAAAAAGCAAAAGGAAGAAGAGAAATCCCTTCGGAAAACAGTTCAGCATTTTTTCGATCAGAGTCCCGGACAATCTTTTGACTTCAGGCAACTGGCCCGGCAAATTGCCCGGAAGGACAAGGGTCTTAATAAAGAACTTTTCAGCCTGCTCGATGAGCTGGAAGAATCTGGAAAAATCCAACGTCTCGCGGACGGAAGCTATCGATCAACGAAAAAAATTGAAACGCTGGAAGGTGTGGTCGATCATGTCAATCCGAAATTTGCCTATATCAATACAGGGTCTGAAAAGGATATTTATGTCCGCACCCGTGATCTGAACTCAGCCCTTCATGGTGATACCGTCCGGGTGGCGCTCCTGGGACAACGTACGGGTGCCAACCCCGAGGGACGTGTGGAAGAGATTATCAAAAGGAACCGAACCCGATTTGTGGGCAGACTGGAAATGTCACCCAATCGTTTTGCTTTTGTCGTCCCTGATTTCAAAAAAATATATCAGGATTTTTTTATTTACCAGGAAAATGCAGGCGCGGCAAAAAACAATGATAAAGTGCTGATTGAAGTAACGCGCTGGGGAGACGGTGACCGGAACGCGGAAGCAAAAATCATTGAAATACTGGGCAAGACAGGCGAGAATGAAGCAGAAATTCACTCCATCATGGCGGAGTTCGATCTCCCATTCCGTTTTCCTGAAAAGGTGCTGCGGGAATCTGAAAAAATTGAAGATCGCATTTCGGATGAAGAAATCAAGAAACGCTGGGACTTCCGCAATGTGCTGACCTTTACCATTGACCCCGAAGACGCCAAGGATTTTGATGATGCAATTTCATTCCGAAATCTTGAGGGTGACCTGGTCGAAGTTGGCGTACATATAGCAGACGTAACACATTATGTCAGGCCGGGTACACTACTCGAGGACGATGCCTTTGACCGGGCTACATCCGTTTACCTGGTAGACCGCACTGTTCCCATGTTGCCGGAACGGTTGTCCAATGCACTGTGCTCCCTTCGTCCCAACGAAACAAAACTGACTTTTGCGGCGGTATTCCAAATGGATAGCAAAGGAAGAGTCCATAAAGAATGGTTTGGCCGGACTGTGATTCATTCCGACCATCGGTTTAGCTATGAACAAGCACAGGAAGTGCTGGAGACCGGCCAGGGAAAATTTGCCGCGGAACTCAAGCACCTCAACGATCTGGCGCATAGACTGCGCAAAGAAAGATTTCAAAAAGGCGCCGTTAATTTTGAGACCACTGAAGTGAAATTCAAATTGGACGAAAAAGGCAAACCGCTTGCCGTGGTGCCAAAAGTCAGGAAGGATGCACATAAGTTGATCGAAGAGTTTATGCTGTTGGCCAATAAGGCTGTGGCGACTTTTATTTTCAAACAGAAAAAAGGAGGTGACAGAAATACTTTTGTCTATCGCACGCATGACTTCCCTGATCCGGATCGTGTAAGTGACTTTGCAGAATTTGCAAAACAGTTCGGGCACAAACTGGCAACGGAAGAGAATGCTATATCAAGATCGCTTAACAAACTAATGGATGAAATTGAAGGTAAGCCGGAGCAAAATGTATTGCAGTCCCTCGCAGTAAGGGCTATGGCCAAGGCAAAATACACCACCGAGGCAAAAGGTCATTTTGGACTCGCATTTGATCACTACACCCACTTTACTTCACCGATACGCCGCTATCCGGATATGATGGTGCATAGACTGCTCCAGCACTACCTGGATGACGGAAAATCTGTTAGTAAAATTGAATATGAAGCCAAATGTGTGCATTCATCAGAACGGGAAAAACGGGCAGCAGATGCCGAGCGGGCTTCCATAAAATATAAGCAGGTTGAATTCATGAGCCTTGCGGAGGATAAAGTCTACGCCGGCATCATCACGGGGGTGACGGATTTTGGAATTTTCATTGAGATCATTGAAACGAAGTGCGAGGGCATGACGCGACTTGCTGATATGAAGGATGATTTTTACGAATTTGATGAAAAGAATTACCGCGTCATTGGAAGAAGAAGGATGAAAATCTACAGGCTCGGAGATGAAATTCAGGTTCGCGTTAAAAAGACTGATGTTGACCGGCGCACGATGGATTTGACTATTGAAAGTGATACGGCCGGTCTGCCTGAGGAACGGCACAAGGAACGGTTTTCACCCAGAAGAAAAGGCAGAAGATGACCGAAAAATTTCTTCCGCTGATAGAATCGGAGATACGCCGCCAGCGATTGGGAACGGCTCCACGATCGCTGTATGATCCCATCCGCTATATCATGTCTCTTGGCGGCAAGCGTTTGCGGCCCTTGCTGACGATGTTGGCGTATGCGCTGTACAAAAGTGATCCTGAAAAAATTGCACGATACGCAGCGGCAGTTGAAGCGTTCCACAATTTTACACTCATGCATGACGACATCATGGACAAGGCACCTTTGCGAAGGGGGAAAGCCACGGTGCATGAAAAATGGAATGTCAACACAGCGATTCTTTCCGGGGACGTGATGCTGGTGAAAGTGTATGACGTCTTCCTTGAACTGCAAGTCGGCAAACTGAAAGAAGTATTGCCTCTGTTTAACACCTGTGCGGCTGAAGTTTGCGAAGGGCAGCAATGGGATATGGAATTTGAAACGAAGTCCAGGGTGACAGAAGCACAGTATCTTGAAATGATCAGGCTGAAGACGGCCGTTTTGCTGGGGTTTAGCCTTGAACTGGGGGCTGTATTGGCAGATGCGCCAGCCGCTGATCGACCTATTCTGCGTATGGCCGGCATTAATCTTGGGATTGGATTTCAATTAAAAGATGATTTGCTTGATGTATTTGCGGACCAAAAGAAATTTGGGAAACAGGTTGGAGGGGATATTTTGGCCAACAAAAAAACATACTTGTTGATCAAGGCGATGGAAAAATCGAAGGGGAGGGAGTTGGCTGAATTGAAGCGATGGATTTCCGCCAAAAAATTTGACCCCCGAAAAAAGGTTGCAGCGGTAAAGACAATGTATAGCAACCTGGGGATCAAAGAACTCACAGAACAAAAAATTCAGTCCTGTTTTGTAAAAGCATTTGAAGGAATAAACCAGCTTTCTGTGAGGGGCAAAACCGAAGCGCTTGTTCGGTATGCCCACGATTTAATGGATCGTCAGAAATAAAAAATCGATATCAGGTCTCAAGGCCAAGCAATCCAGCCAACCAGTGACCGTTTTTTCTAATCAACAACTTTCTTCCTTTTGTAAAAATAAAGTTTCGCCCTTTCTCCTTTCCCGTTTTCACTCAAGGTATAATAGCCTGATCCATTTCTAGCCCAGGCTACTGATTCACCCTGGATTTCTCTGTCGTAAGGAAGTTTAATCCCCGGTGTTTGAAGAAGTTCTGACAGGGATTCATTGCCTTTTTTCTTCCAGTAATAAATGTATTCATAGCTTTTGATCAGCACCTCGCTTCCGTCAGGAGATAGGTCAGCTGCCACAATATGTTGATGAGGAATGCGACCGACTATTTTCGCCACCACAGTATCAGAATGTTCAGGGTTGGCCACTTCATAAAGCAGAACAGATTTTTCGTGTTTGGAAACCAGGTAAAGATTTTTCGTGACCGGATCAATCATCATGGCTTCCGAATCACGTATTTCATCCGGGAGTTTTACCACGATAGTATCGAAATGAATAATTTCTTCCGGATCATTCAAAGCAGGTTCAGGAACACGATAAATGTATTTGTATGGATATCGTTTGAGATTATCGCCAATGTCTCCCACGTAGAGGCAAAATGCTCCTGGATTGCCGCACGGTCCGAGGGCAATATCTTCCCAGTCCCGGTTTTTAACGCCTGCCAGTTTGAAAACTTTTTTTGTTTTGGCCAGTGAATCCAGTAAAAACAATTCTGCCGGATTGCCGCTGTCATTGTGACACCACAGGTAACCGGGATTCGCCACGCTGACGGCGAGGCCTGAAGCTTCTTCTAAATTCGGATTCTTGTTTGTTCCAGCCGATTTTCCTTTACTGAACAAGCCTTCTTTGTGCTGATCCGGCTGGCAACTGACTAAACAGGGGCACAGACAAATAAGAATAAATCCAATACGCAGAAACATATAGCAAGTTGAATTTTAGAAAATCATTTTCCTAACAATTTTGATTTAGCTTTCATTAGGGCTTATTTTTAAAATCATGGAAACCAAACCCAAACTTGAATCACTATCACCGAATGTAATTGTGGAGGATGTCAATGCAGCGGTTGAATACTACACTAAAATTTTTGGATTTAACCTTATTGCCTCTGTTCCGGAATCAGGTGTTTACAATTGGGCGATGGTCATGCGCGACGGCGTGACTTTGATGTTTCAGTCGTTACGCAGCCTCCAGGAAGATATGCCTTCATTAAAAATTCAATCAAAGGGAAGCCTGGGAACATTTTTTATCAGGATGACGGGAATAGAGGCGTTGTATCAATCCGTAAAAGGTAAGATCACGATAGTGGTAGATATGCGCACGACATTTTATGGTATGAAAGAATTTACCGTCAAAGACCTGAACGGTTATTTTTTAACATTTGCAGAGGACGTAAAATAGTGAGACTATTTCCCGAATGGACTTCATTCGAAGTCTCATTTTGGATTTAATCTCCTGCCTTCTGCCTACTTTTGCCCCGTGAATGAAAATGTTCCCGAATTAGAAGACGACCAGGACGACGAACTGTTCGAACATCATCGCATCGTTGTCGATGGTGGCCAGGGCCTTTTGCGCGTCGACAAGTTTCTCATGGACCGGCTGTCGAATGTGACCCGTACCAAAATACAAAGCGGCATCCACGACGGATTTGTCAAAGTCAACGACAAGCCGGTCAAGCCGAATCATAAAATTCATCCTGAAGACGTCATCACTGTTTCTTTTCCTGAACCGCCGCGGGATACAGAAGTTAAGCCTGAAAATATTCCATTGAATATTGTCTTTGAAGATGAACATCTGCTTGTAATCAACAAAGCAGCAGGAATGGTTGTCCATCCTGCATTCCAAAACTGGTCAGGAACACTCGTCAACGCACTGGTGTACCATTTTCAAAACCTTCCGGAGATGAAAGGAAATGCCGGCAGGCCGGGCCTCGTGCACCGTATTGATAAGGACACTTCAGGATTGTTGGTCATCGCAAAGACAGAGCCCATCATCGCCGATCTGGCAAGACAGTTTTTCAATCACAGTATTGAAAGGACTTACTGGGCACTGGTGTGGGGAGAACCTGGGCAGGAATCTGGAACGATAAACGTCAATGTAGGTCGCAGCCTGAAGGACCGAAGAGTAACAACGGCTTTTCCAGAGGGAGATTTTGGCCGCACGGCCATCACACATTATAAAGTTTTGAAGAACCTCCGCTATGTTTCCCTGGTGGAATGTAAACTGGAGACTGGCCGCACACACCAGATTCGCGCACACATGAAATACATTGGTCACCCGCTTTTTAACGATGCCACGTACGGCGGCGACCAGGTTTTGAAGGGCACCACGTTTTCAAAGTACAAACAGTTTATAGAAAACTGCTTCAAGATCATCCCCCGCCAGGCACTTCACGCCAAAACGCTCGGCTTTGTTCATCCCGTTACAAAAAAATTCATGCAGTTTGATTCAGAACTGCCGGTGGACTTTAAGGAAGTGCTGGAGAAGTGGGAGCACTACGTTAAATACAACTAATTCATTGAACATTAGACTATATTGACTCGGCGTAGAACACCCGCTTTACTCTTTCACTGGTACTTGTTAATAATTCGTACGGTATTGCATCGATCCAATTCGCGACAGTTCGAATGGGTAAGTCAGAGCCGAATACCAAAACGTCATCGCCTTCATCTACATTTAACCCGGTGACATCCACCATCGTCATGTCCATGCAAACATTACCGACCACGGGGGCAAGGTGTCCTTTGACGAGAAATTTACCTTTGCCCCGACTGAAGCTTCTGCTGTACCCATCGGCATAACCAATCGCCACTGTGGCTAGCGTCAGATCTGAACTGGCTTTTCCTTTCCGGCCATATCCGATCGTTTCACCTGCTTTGATTTTTTTGATTTGCGATATGATGGTTTTTAGCGTCACTACTGGTTTCAGATCGGCGTTACCTTCTTCCGTGGGATCTACGCCATAAAGACCGATGCCAAGTCTGACCATTTCAAACTGATACTGAGGCAGACGCAAAATTCCGGATGAATTGAGCAGATGCCGTATAGGCCGGTAACCGAGGGATTTTTCAATCTGGTTCACCATCGCAGAAAATATTTTAGCCTGATGTTCCGAGAAATCGTCGTGTGCTCTTTCATCGGATCCTGACAAATGAGAGAACACAGTAGATACAGAAATATTTTCATTCCGCTGAAAAATATCAAGGGCTTTGTCAAGTTCCTCCTGCTCCATTCCCAGGCGGTGCATGCCCGTGTCCAGCTTCAGATGTACTTTTATTTTTCGTCCATCGAGAAAATTTGCAAGTGATTGAAGAATATTAAGACTGTACATCTCCGGCTCAAGTTGAAATTCGAGAATGGAATCAAAACTTTCTACCGATGGATTCATTACCATAATCGGAACGGAAATGTTGTTTTTCCTCAGTTCAATTCCTTCGTCAGCATAGGCCACGCCCAGGTAATCGATTCTGTGAAACTGGAGCAGGTTGGCCACTTCTTCACTCCCGCTTCCATAGGCAAACGCCTTGACCATGGCCATCAGTTTTGTTCCCGGCTTCAGACGCGATTTAAAAAAATTCAGATTCTCCACGAGCGCATGCAGATCCACTTCCATCATGGTCCCGTGCACTTTTCGTTGGAGCCGCTGAATGACTTTTTCAAATTGAAAAGTACGAGCTCCCTTGACGAGGATAATTTCGTCTGAAAAAAATTCAGGTTTTAAATCCTGCACGAATTCATCTGTTGACCGATATAACCTGCTGCCGGGAAAAAGAGCCGCTGCCTGGAATAAAATCGGACCGATTCCTATGAATTTGGTGACGCCACTGTCTTTTAATATTGCATTGATTTCTGTAATCAGTGCCTGGTCATCGAGGCCGGATTGGAGAATATCTGACAGAATTAAAGTCTTTCTTCCTTTTTGCTGGTTCTTCAGAAAGCTGACACTGATCTGAAGTCCTGCGAGATCGTTATTGTAAGTATCATCAATAAGAATGCACCGGTTAATGCCCTGCTTGAGCTCGAGCCTCATGGGCACCGAGCGCAGTGTATTGATCCTGTCCTGGATGACCGAGGAATCATAACGCCGCATCAGCATCACAGCGATCACATGAAATAAATTTTGCTGGGAGGCTGTGTCTATGAATGGAAGCTGTAACCTGAACGACTGTTGATTATAAACTAATTCAAAGTGGGTTCTGTCAAGTGCAATAATCCGGATGTCGGCTTCGGGATGATATCCCCAGGTCAGTGATGGGATTGGGCCAAGAATTTCTCCGACAATGACATGGTCTTTGCAATAAATTACTTTTTCGCAATGCCTGAAAAGCTTAATCTTTTCTCCGGCTTTTTCTTTTTGATCACGGAAACCCTCATCGTGTGCGCTGCCCAGATTGGTGAAAATGCCGAGCGTAGGCTGAATAATCTTTTCCAGGTTCTCCATTTCTCCAGGCTTTGAAATTCCCGCCTCAAATATTCCAAGATCCTGCAAGGGTTGCATCTGCCATACCGATAAGGGTACTCCGATTTGTGAATTGTAGCTTCCTGGATTTTTTACGATCTGCAAATCCGGTGAAAGCACCTGGAACAACCACTCTTTGATTATGGTCTTCCCGTTACTGCCGGTGATGCCAATAACCGGAATGTGAAACTGACTGCGATGATTTGAAACGATGGCTTGCAAAGCCTGTATAGAGGAGTCTACTTGTAAAAAATTAGCCTCAGGGAAATCAGTCACTATAATATTTCGTTCAACAACGAATTGACGAATGCCTAGGCGATACAGTTCCTGAATAAAACGATGCCCGTCATGACGATCACCATGCAAGGCAAAAAAAACCGACCCTTCACTGATAACCGCTTTCCGGCTATCCGTCAACAATGTTTGTACGGGTCGGTCTGCTGTTAGCTGGACAATTGTTCCTCTGCAGAGCGCAGCTAATTCATTAAAATGCATGTTAGAAAAGCCTCGCTCCGTTGGGAATTTTTTTATCGATCGCGGTGAGCACCACAAAGCCCTTTTCATCCGGGAATCCGGTCACCAGAACTTCCGACATAAAATTGGCAATCTGACGCGGCGAAAAATTGACCACGCACGCTACCTGGCGTCCCGGGAGTTCTTTCACCCCGTAAAGTTCGGTAATCTGGGCACTGGATTTTTTAATACCAATTTCGGGACCGAGGTCCACCCAAAGCTTAAAAGCTGGCTTTTTAGCTTCTGGGAAGGGTTCTGCCCTTAGAATGGTTCCGGCCCGTATGTCGACTTTGCTGAAGTCCTCCCATGTGATCATTTGGCGAATTTTTATATCTTTCGCTTCGGAATAAACTCAGTAAGTCCAATAGTCCGAAGAAGCATGAAATTAAAGGTTTCGAATCTTCTCGCCACATTTGCCGCCGTTTTTATATTGGGCTTGACTGCCCAGGCGCAGGAAGATATGCCTGTGGTAGAAAATCCGGATCCTTACCACCGCGAATTCAATCTCAACGAGGATAAAATATTGATTTACGACCGCAGTCACTCTACTACTGCAAAAGATTCTGTTCAGGTTTTGCAGCGTGTGGTGCCGGGCAATAAAGCACTCAAACCCGATGCGAGCAAAAATAAGGAAGCTGAAGACGATGCCTTGTCATTCAACTTCCTCTACTACATGCTGCAGAAATTTAAATTATCCGATCTGATCGATCAGTAGCTTTCTTCACTACTCACTCTTCACTTTTCGTTCTTCACTTTTCACTTATCAAGCGTCCTTATGCTGATAGCACTTCCCGTTTTTGCTTGACGTCATACGCTTGCAGCGGGTGCCGTCCTGCGTCTTGCCGGAACATTGGGCAGTTTTATCCTTGAAATGTTCATCGGGTTTACAAATGCCGCAAGGGCCTTTGTTTGCCTTTTTTGCAGCTGCTAGTGTCATGTCTTTTGCATCACCAGATAGCTTGCAGTCGGCAGTGTGATATTTTTCTCCCTTATCGGATGCGTAAACAGTTTGACTAAATCCTTTTATCGCCATGGCGAAACAAAGGAAAAATGCGAGGATGAATATCTTTTTCATAATAAAAGGTTTATCCTTCAATATCTGATTTTGATTTTGAAATAAAAAATGAAAATCGATCAGTTGAGACTGGCGGGAAATGAACTTTAGTTGAGCAGGCCTCCCTTGAGGCGCAGCAATTCAATCTCGGAAGTTTTGGCAAGATACCTTGCTGCAATCAGGCGATTGTAAGCATCGGCAAGACTTTGCTGTGTAGTCCTCAACTCGATGTAGTTGGTAATGCCCCGTTTAAATCCTTCCAGTGCGATCATCACGTTTTCACGCGCCAGCAAAATATTTTCTTCTTCAATGAGCAATGCTTTCTTGGCGTTATCGTAATTCACATACGCGTTTCGGACGCCGACAATAGCGATCGTGCGCTGTTGATCATAGATGAGTTGCTGACGGTCTACGTTGATTTTGGCCTGAGCGACAAGGCGGTTGACGTTCATACCATTCATTATGGGAATGGAAACAGTCATACCGTAGTTGTATCCCTGGTTGCGAGTGAATTTTTGCGATGCCGGACTGACCTGCAATTCGTTTTCATTCTGGTTATAGTTTAAAGCGGAAGTAAGGTTAAGTATCGGTGACCGTCCTGCGCGGTTCTCTTTAAGCACGAGATTGGCAATCTCAATGTTCTTCTTTGCGACCTGTACCGCCTGGTTGGTATTCTCAATATTGTTGATTATTTCTTCCTGAGTTAGTTCAAGATTAATCGGTATGGTATCGGTAACGTCATACTGGTCAGGGAGTGTCATTCCAAGCATTCCATTCATCTGATCTTTCAGTTGCTGAATGACTGTCTGTTGTTGCAAAATAGCCGTGCGTTGAGCGTTCAAGTCAACCTTGGCCTGAAGCAATTCCGGTTTGCCACCCGTACCCACCTGTAGTTTTTTCTCTGCAAGCTTGACACGCTCTTCGCTCACCGCCATCAGTTCCCCCATGGCGCGCAATTGTTGCTTTTGCCGGATGATGTTGAAATAGGTGGTCATTACACTCGCCGTACTGTTCATCATCTGGTTGCGAAGGTTCACTTCCCCCAGGACAGCGAGTTCTTCAATGCGTTTGCGTGTGGCAAACATCCTGGTTCCGTCAAACAGTGTCCACACCAACTGGACGGAAGCGTTTCCCTGGGTCGACTTGGCGCCGTCGCGAATCGTCTCCACGTCCGCGAAAGTTACGTTGCGTGAATCGTTTGTGTTTTTGATATAGGAACCATTGGCATTGATCAGGGGCAAAAATGCACCGAAGGCATAACGATTATCATTAGAAGCAATGGCCGATGTTTTTTGCAGGACCAGTACATCGTAGTTTTTTTGCAAAGCAATTTGAACCACTTCTTCCAGCTGGACTTCTTTTTTGGCCTCCTGGGAATATGAAACAACGAATGATATGGCCCCGAGAAAAATTAAAGACAATCTAAGTTTCATATACCAGTTCCTTGGCAGGTTGAGATTTATCATTCAATGTTTCCAGGTGGTCGAAATCAATATGCTTGCGAGGACGAGACAGGAATGAATACATCGCAGGGATCACAAACAAGGTCAATATGAGTGAAAACAAAACACCGCCAACGATTACCACACCCAATGGAATCCGGCTCGTGGAAGCATCTCCCAGTGAAAGGGCAATCGGCAATGAACCGAGCGCCATCGCCAGGCTCGTCATCAGGATGGGACGAAGACGGAGACGGGAAGCTTCCAGTACAGCTTGAATTTTCGGCAGACCTTCTTCGCGCTTTTTATTCGCAAACTCCACAATTAAAATACCATTCTTCGTCACGAGACCAATTAACATGATCATACCAATCTGGGAGAAAATGTTCAGTGTTTGCTTGAATAAATAAAGCGAAATGAATGCACCGCAGATGGCCAGCGGCACGGTAAACATGATGGTTAATGGATCCACGAAACTTTCAAACTGTGCAGCAAGAATCAGGTAGATCAGCACCAGCGCGAGGATGAATGCGAATGAAGTATTGCTGGAGCTTTCTGCAAAATCACGTGATGTGCCCGCAAGCGATGTGGTAAAAGTATCGTCCAGCTCTTTGGATGCAATTTCACGCATGGCAGCAATACCATCTCCAATCGTTTTTCCGGGTGCTAATCCAGCGGAAACCGTAGCAGATTTGTAGCGGTTAAAGTGATACAACGAAGGTGGCGTGGTGGACTCTTCCACAGAAACTACGTTGTCGATAGAAACCAGCTCACCGGATTTAGTACGTACGTATAATTTTTTCAAATCATCCGGATCATCCCGGTTGATGCGGGAGACCTGACCCATAACCTGGTATTGTTTTCCGTCTTTGGTAAAATATCCGAACCGCAGATTGCTGTAGGCCAACTGCAAAGTCTGAGAAATGTCTTGCACACTGATCCCCAATTGGGTTGCCTTGAGGCGGTTGATCTGAACTTTGAGTTCGGGTTTATTGAATTTCAAATCCACATCGACACCCTGCAATGTTGGATTGCTGTTGGCTGCATCCAGTATTTTAGGAAGTACTTCTTTCAGTTTATCAAAGTTGTTGTTTTGAATAACAAACTGTACCGGCAATCCACCACGACGGTTAACTGAAATGGTCTGTTCCTGGATGGGGAATGCTCTTCCTTCCTGGAAGCGACCCATATTTTTGGCAGTCATGTCCACGATTTGCTGTTGTGAACGCTTTCTGTATTTCGGATCGACAAGAGAAACCCTGACCATCCCTGTGTTCACTGCACCGGATCCTGTGAATCCTGGAGCCGTGATGGAAACGACACCTTTATATTCAGGAATGGAATCCATGACAAACTTGGCCACCTTATCCACGTACCGGTCCATGTAGTCATAAGATGTTCCTTCCGGTCCGCTGATCTGAAGACGGAATTGATTGCGATCTTCCAGTGGCGCCAGTTCAGATTGGATGTTGGATCCAATCCAGTAGGCTATACCGATGCATACTGCAATAATAACAAAAGCCAATCTGCGAACCTGCATGAAACTCCTGAGCATCCGTGAGTACAGGTTTTCCATACCAACGAAGAAAGGCTCAGACCAATGGTAGAATCTTGAGTGACCTGCTTTTTCTCTTGTCAGCAATACGCTGAGTACGGGAGTCAGCGTGAGTGATACAAAAGCAGAAACGAGAACTGCTCCAGCCACCACGATTCCAAATTCACGGAAGAGTCTGCCGACAAATCCCTCAAGGAATACAATGGGAAGAAAAACGACAGCCAGTGTGATGGATGTGGAAATAACTGCGAAGAAAATTTCACGGGATCCTTCCCTGGCCGCCTGGTATTTATTCATTCCCCCTTCCAGTTTCTTATAAATATTTTCCGTCACCACGATACCATCGTCCACCACGAGGCCGGTGGCCAGCACAATCCCCAGCATCGTGAGCACATTGATGGAGAAGCCCAGCAAATACATGATAAAGAATGTAGCGATCAGCGAAACCGGGATGTCAATCAAAGGTCGCACGGCGATCAAAAAGTCGCGGAAGAAGAGATAGATGATTAACACCACCAGCGCGATGGAAATCAGCAGCGTTTCCTGAACTTCTGAAATGGAGCGCTTGATAAAATAAGTTTGATCCATCAGGATATTAATCTTGATGTCTTCAGGAACCTCCTTCTTTATTTGCTCGTAACGTTTGTTGAACTCCTGGGAGATGGCTACATAGTTTGATCCCGGCAACGGTGAGATCGCGAGGCCTACCATGGCGATGCGGCTTTCGCGCAGGATGGACTCTTCATTCTCAGGACCCAGCAACGCTTCACCAATATCCTTGAGGCGAACATCGCCTTCGGCGGAGGAACGGATGAGTACATTGTTGAATTCTTCTTCTGTGTACAATCGCCCGAAAGTGCGAACCGTAAGTTCTGTTGCATCGCCAGCAATTTTTCCGGAGGGTAGTTCCACATTTTCACGGGCAAGGGCCTGCTGGATATCCAGGGCGGTGAGATTGTAAGCGCCAAGTTTTGCCGGGTCAATCCAGATGCGCATCGCATATTTTTTTTCGCCCCACACCTGGATGCCGCTTACACCGGGAATAGTTTGCAGCCTTTCCACGAGCACGTTGTTGGCATATTCGGTAAGTTGGAGGTAATTTCTTGTGTCACTTTGTACCGTCATGGAAATAATTACATCACCTCCTGTATCGGCTTTTGATACGACGGGTGGTGCGGTGAGATCCTGGGGCAGTGAACGGGTGGCCTGGGAAACTTTATCGCGGACGTCGTTGGCGGCGGCTTCCAGGTCAACACCGAGTTCAAATTCGATGTTGATGCTGCTGGAGCCTACGCTGGAATTGGAAGAAATATTTTTAATCCCCGCAATGCCATTGATGGATTTTTCCAGCGGCTCCGTGATCTGCGATTCGATGATGTCGGCATTTGCGCCGGAGTACGTAGTGCGCACACCAATGTTGGGCGGGTCAATGGCCGGATAGTCACGAACACCCAGGAATGTAAATCCGATCGCACCGAACAACACGATGATGATGTTCATCACGAAAGTGAGGATCGGACGTCTGATGCTTAATTCTGAAATATTCATGTGAATAGTTTTATTTTAAACGCTTCACCTTCACTAATTTAATTTTTACTCCCGGCCGAACTGCCATCAATCCCGTGGTGACAATGGTATCATGGGCATGAATTCCCCTGAGAATCTGGATGTAGGCCGAATCGCGCAAACCGGTTTCCACCACAGTAAACTGTGCGCTGTCCTTATGAAAAACGATTAACGATTTATTGCGGGCCTGAGGAATGATGGCCTGTGTAGGCACCATCAGCGCCATGCTATCCTGACCCATTTGCAGATTTACTTTCGCAAAAATTCCAGGAACGAGCTCTGCATCATTGTTGGAAACGATCGCCCGGATTTTTAGCGTCCGTGTATTCTGATCTACATTTCCTTCAGTGGCGAGGACGACGGCCTCATGAGTTTTTCTTCCTCCATCCACTTTGAATTTAATCGTGTAGCCCTTGCCAATGTTCTTCGCGTATTTTTCAGGTACAGAAAATTCCAGTTTTAATTTCTTGACGTCGCGCAATGTGGTGATGATATCCTGGGGAGAGAGGTAGGCACCCATACTGACGTTGCGCAATCCAATCTGCCCCTCATACGGCGCACGGATTTCTGTTTTGGAGATGGCAATATGGGTTGTTTGAATGTCCGCCTTGAGATTGTCTACGTTGAGCGCACTCAAATCAAAATCCTGCTGACTGATACCGTTAATGGCGAGCAGTTCACGTTGGCGCTGCACCGTCTTGATGGCAATTTGCAGTTGTACCTGCAGCTTGCGAAGCTGGGCCTGGAGGTCCTGGTCAAACAATTTTACCAGTAAAAATCCCTGCGGCACGATCGAGCCTTCGTTGAAATTGAGCTGCGTGATACGACCGCTGACTTCAGCCTTAATGGTGGTTGTTTCCAGGGGTAATAGCGTGCCGGAAACCTCGACATCTTCACTCACGGCACTGGGCTGCACGATAAAGCCCTCCACCATCAGGGGACCCCGCGCACGCTGGCTGGCGGCGCTGCCAGAGTCCTGCTTTTTGCAGCCTGAAATGAGGCCCGATCCGACCATGAGAAACAAAGCAATAATCCTTACCCAATGCATAAAACGTAATTTCTGAGGTGCAAAGTTGGTTCTAAACAGTGTAAAAACACCTTTAGTTTCGAAAAGAATGGCAGACGGTTGCAGGGCTGGACTTATGGCATGAAAAAGTGAGAAAACCATGATTTGTAGATTTACTGAACGGGTTTAACTTTGCAGTCCCTTTTGAATAAAAAGGGCTCTTTTAAGCGGGAGTAGCTCAGTTGGTAGAGCACGACCTTGCCAAGGTCGGGGTCGCGAGTTCGAGTCTCGTTTCCCGCTCGGTTCATTTGGTGATTTGGTGATTTGAAGATTTGGTTATTTGTGACTGAATTTTCAAATCACTGTTGTTTTATGGGCTGACGTTCATTGTAAGGTTTTCCGTCCGTCCCTGTTGATGGTAATGCGATTTGATTTCATTACCTAGCCGAGATGAACAGCGAGGATTTAAGAAAGCGCACGATGCGATTCGCAGCAAGGGTGATTCAGTTTTACAGAACCTTTCCGAAATCTCCGGAAGCCCAGGTAATTGGAAGACAATTGATCAGGTGTGCAACATCTGTTGCTTCAAACTACCGAGCTACAGGCAAAGCAAGATCGCGTCGTGAATTTATTTCAAAGCTTTCCATAGTGGTTGAAGAATCAGATGAATCCTTTTTCTGGCTTGAGTTGCTTGATGTAACCGGAATAAAATCTGGAGAAGAGCGAAAGGAACTTGAAAATGAAGCGAAGGAACTGACTCATATTTTCTCTTCCTCCCGTAAATCAGCAGTTGAAAACCTGGCGAAAACAACAAATAACAAAATCACCAAATTTTAAAATAACCAAAAACCTGCCCGGGTGGTGGAATTGGTAGACACGCAGGACTTAAAATCCTGTGACCAGTAATGGTTGTACGGGTTCAACTCCCGTCCCGGGTACTTGTATTTTGGTTAACTAATCAACTCGCCGGATGCCGGTAAAACGTCTTTGCCACAATTCTCCAGCCTTCAGGGAATTTGTAGAGCAATAGGTTGTCTGTAAAAATTTTCTTGTCGTTGCGGTAGAGTTCAAGCACAACACTCGCGGAAGAACCGCTTACAATAGCACTGGTAAATTTTGCAGATGCCTTCGCGAGTGAAGCATTTGGGTTTTGAGCACGTGACTTCTCAATATTTCCAACCCACTCTTCAATGGATGTGACTTTCACTTCATCCTTGTTTAGGACGTACATGAAAAAAGTTGGATGAAATCCGGCTCGGATGTCGGTTACCGGACCGCCATTGTGAATACCGCCGATGTAGGCTTTTTCGATCACGGCTTTGACATGATCTTCTTCAGTTTGTGCCTGGGCAGCGAAACCAGAGAGGAGGAAAATCAGAAAGAATAATTTTTTCATAGCGATGGTTATTTGATTGAATCGGTAAAATGTTTTCTGGTTTTTTCCTGGCCGAATTTGTCTTTGTTGAAATCAGTTGACCTCCCTTTGGGAATAGAAAGGGATTTAAAATCATCCCCCTTTAAAATCTTCGCCTGGTAAAGTATCTGTCCCACATGATGAGGGTAGTGTGCGAGCTGTCGTTGAATCGCTTCCAATACGGTCTGTCCTTCATTGCGTATATAAATTATTTTCGAAAGATCTTCTGGTTTTAGATTTTCCACAGCACTCAACAAACAGTTCCAGCCTTTCTCCCAGGCATCCATCATAACCTTTTTGTCGGCATACCCTTCTTCAAATTCAGCCTCGCGATTGCGCCAGGGTTTTTCTCCATCGGAGGTGAGAAAATCGGTGAAGCGGGACAACATGTTGCCGCTGAGGTGATGAACGATCAAGGCAATGCTGTTGCTGGCATCATTGGGTTTCTTCAACACCTCCTCATCACTTAACTGCGTGATGGCTTTTTCTCCAAGACCTTTGTAGTACTTGAAAAGCTTGATGGAACTTTCCAGGAAATTCTGCTCGGTACCGGTAAACATAGAAGTAAAGATTAATGAGCGGGTTCAACCCTTGCTCTTAAACGACAATAAGGAATAAAAAGATTTTAGGAAGTTTATGCTCCTTCTAGAGACTCTTCAGTGGCCGCAATTACCTGCCCGGCACGGTCACCATCCAGTTTTTTCTTCAACTCAGCAGCCTCCTGCCTGTTCTTCGATAGCTTGATGTGTTTGGGCACACCTTTCAAATCCCAAATTAATCCCACCGCAGCCAAACCGCGGAGGATGTAATACGTGATATCAATTTCCCACCAGAAAAACCCTTGT
>DAOMZK010000007.1:0-17768 GCA_035438035.1 Cyclobacteriaceae bacterium
TTTCGAATCAGGCAATACACCGGTATCGATCTTTCTTCCATTTTCAAAAGTCAGCGCTGCAACAAGAGGATGCGTCTGAATTTCTTTCGTTTCGTTGAAGAATGGCATATCCATTCGTAATCCGACCGAAAGCTTGAGGCGATCATTTACAGTGAATTCATCCTGACCATACAAGGAAGCTTGGGATGTTTTCACAGTCGGGAAAGCTTGTTCGTAGCCTGGCAATAAAGAATAAGTGATAGCAAAATCACGGGGAGAAGCGCCACTGGTAAAATCATTCCAGGAGTTAAAAGTGTAATAGCTTGCACCAAATCGCTGGAATCCATTCTTAGTCGTAGTTAAATCATATTGAGCACCCACGGTGAATGCATGCTTCCCGGAAGTCCATGACAGATTATCAATAAAAGAATAAGTCTTTACCTGCCTCAGGTTGCCATAAGTAAATGGCTCATAGCCGAAGGAGGTATATACGTTTCCACCCGGTGATGTAGCTGTAGCGGAACCCGTGCCGTCAAGAATGTCAACGAACGGGAAAAAACTGCTGTTTGAACTGCGGGGCTCATTTTGATTTGTATATGTCGCCCGTAGCATATTGGTTATTTTCCCACCAGCCAATGATGAATTCAATTCGGCCGCAACTGAGTACAGGTTATTTTCCTGAAAGTAGTTTGAATTTTCATACGTCAGGGCGGTATTGACATTTCGTCCCTGGGTAGCGCCATACGCTGTCAGCGGGCTTCTGGAAGTGCTGACAAATGACGGAGCTTTATTTTCAACCTGGCTGTAACGCACACTTAAGCGATGATTGGTATTAATGTTCCAGTCTATCTTGGCAACTGCCTTTACGTTCGTCGTCTTGAAGTCATAACCTTGGTAGCCACCTGTCGCATATCCATAAGTAGATTGTAAATATTGGCTGTATGAATCAAGTGTTGCAACATCCGGTTTGGTAATATTCGGTGAACTTCCATAAGGTGTAGAAGGTGTAGAAGCAAAGAAAGTCTGACCTGGCCGGATTTCATCCGTACCTTCATAGTTAACAAAAAAGAAAAGTTTGTTTTTAATGATCGGACCGCCTAAGCGAAAACCATAGGTTTTAATATCGAGACGCTGAGTAGTCACCTTGTTTTCATTCGCCACCTGGTCACCTTGTCCACCTTGTGTGCGCTGGAAAGTATACGCTGATCCGGTAAAGGTATTAGAACCGGAACGCGTAACCGCATTCATCGCGCTTCCGATAAATCCTGATTGACGTATGTCATAGGGGGTCAGGTTAATGGAAATCTGTTCGAGGGCATCCAGAGACATCGGATTTCCGGCGCCTGGAAGGTTGTTTCCGATTCCGAAAGAGTTATTAAAATCTGAACCGTCAATCGTAAAATTGTTCTGGCGATAGTTTCCTCCGCCAATGGCACCGGGTGTTCCGATTGAAGTGGCTTGAGGTGTCATCCTTATCATATCGTTAACTGAACGGCTGATGGTGGGCATCGTGAGAATGGTTTGGCTGCTGATGTTCGTAACCGCTCCGCTTCGCTCTGCATTCAGGGCCTTATCAGCGGTACTGGTTACCACAACCTCATCCAGCTGGGTACCTTCTTCTTTGAGAACGTGATTGATAATGTAAGTCTCACCCAGTTTTAGATTGATATCGCTGTAGGATTGAGTAACCATACCCACAAAGGAGATTGTTACTTTGTATGGTCCGCCAACGCGCATGTTGGCAATACTGAATTTTCCATCAGCTGTTGATACGGTTCCGTACGATGTGCCGGTAGGCTCATGTACAGCTACAATGTTTGCACCTGGAACGGGACCGTTTTTATCCTTAACAGTACCTGCCAGGAAGGAAGTGGTCATCCCCTGAGCCAACAGATTCGCTGTCGATACCAGAAGAAGTCCAAAAGTCAATAGTAAAATTCTCCTCATAGCTTTGTGGTTTATTTATTTATACAAGTCAATTAAGCACGACAAAAATATTCTATTTAAACAGATGTGAGTTTTAAAAACCGTTTAAATGTTACGAACAAGTTATTAACAATTTAGTAATATTCAACCGTGGTTTTTATTACAATCGATTGTGTGAATTGCATGATTCTGTTTCTAATAATTACATCGTTTTAAACTTAAACTTAAAATCAATGAAGAAACTCATTGTATATCTGATCATTGTAACCCTGCATTTTTCAGCAAAGGCACAGGTTGACCTGAATTATTACCTCCCTGCCGGAGTTAATTTTAATCCCAGTATTCCGACACCGGCATCGGTGATTGGCCATGAGGTTGGTGAATGGCATATCAGCCATGATCGCCTCGTGAATTATATGATGGCATTGGACAAGGCCTCTGACAGAATAAGCCTTGAAGTCACTGGTTACACATATGAAGGCCGGCCCCTCCTCCTGCTGACCGTTACCGCTCCAAAAAATCATTCAAACATTGAAAATATCCGGCAACAACATTTAACACTCACTGATCCATCCCGGTCTACTCCCGTTGATGTAAAAAATATGCCGGTCATTTTTTACCTGGGTTGCAGTATCCATGGAAATGAACCCAGTGGCGCAAATGCAGGATTGATTATGGCCTATTATCTCGCAGCTGCACAAGGCCCGGAAATTGAAAAATACCTCGATAACACTGTACTCCTCTTTGATCCCAGCTTTAATCCGGATGGCCTTAACCGGTTTTCAACGTGGGCCAATTCCCGCAAAAGCAAACTGATTTCTCCGGATCCCAACGATATGGAACACAATGAATCCTGGCCCGGCGGCCGGTTTAATCACTATTGGTTTGATCTAAACAGGGATTGGATGGTAGCACAACACCCTGAATCGCAGGCACGCATTAAAAAATTTCAGCAGTGGAAACCCAACGTGCTCACCGATCATCATGAGCAAGGCACCAATGCGACATTTTTCTTTATGCCGGGTGAGCCCACACGGGTCCATCCGCTTACACCAGATAAGAACCAGGAGTTGACGCGCAAGATGGGTGAGTATCACGCGAAAGCGCTTGATCAGATTGGCTCTTTGTACTTCACACAGGAAGGCTATGATGATTTTTATTACGGTAAAGGCTCCACTTATCCAGATGCACAGGGTGCAATCGGAATTCTTTTCGAACAGGCCAGTTCACGCGGTCATGCCCAGGAAAGTATAAATGGTATACTCACTTTCCCCTTCACCATCCGGAACCACTTTGTCACCATGCTCAGTTCATTGAAGGCGGTCAATGATCTCCGTGAAGAGTTACTGAATTACCAGCGCGACTTTTACAAGAGCAGCCTCACCGAAGCTGCAAAGGATCCGGTCAAAGCCTACCTCTTTGGATCAAAAGATAAAGTAAAGGTCTTCCAGATGGCGGAAGTTCTTTCACGTCAGCAAATTGAATTTTACAAGCCTGCCTCGTCAACAGTTGTAAACGGGAAAAATTTTGATGTAGAATCCAGTTACATTCTGCCCCTCAACCAGGCACAATACCGGCTCGCCAAAGGAATGTTTGGTAAGATGACACAATTCAAAGACAGTATATTCTATGACATCTCCAGCTGGACGCCCCCCCTGGCTTTTGGTCTTGACTTTGAAGAGTTGAAAACCATGCCGGCACTTGGTGAAAAGGCAGTTCAGCCCACCATGCCTGTGGGAAAAGTCATTGGCGAAAAGAGCAAGTATGCCTACGTCTTTGAAACGTACGGTTTTTATTCTCCACGCGCCATTTACCGGCTGGTGAGTCACGGCATCCGGGCCAAAGTTTCAACAACGGCATTCTATCATTCTTCCGGAAAGAAATTTGAACACGGTACAGTCATGATTCCGTTGGAAAATCAGGATAAAAATCCAGACCAGATTGAAGTGTACGTCCGCGAAATTGCAGAACGCGACGGTATTGATGTGTATGGATTCAATACCGGCCTAGATTACCGGGGAGTAAGCCTGGGGAGCAGTTCTTTTCAGCCGTTAAACAAACCGGTAATAGCCATGCTCGTGGAAGGTGGCGTGGAGCCAACAAGTGCCGGTGAAATGTGGCATCTGTTTGACCAGCGGTTTAATATCCCGATTACCTGTATGCCGCTCACCACTTTTAACACGGCCAACCTCAATCGCTACACCACCATCATTTTTCCGGCAGGATCTTACGCAAGCGTTTCTGAAAATGCCAAAGAGAAATTAAAAACCTGGATTCAGGGCGGCGGCGTCGTCATTGGTTTTGAGAATGCGCTGAACTGGTTTCAGTCAGCAGGTATGGGAAAATTTGAAATGAAAAAAGACGAAGAGAAAAAGGAACCGGCAAAATCCAAAGTCTATGGCGACCTCGAAGATGCTACGCGTGCCCAGCAAACCAGTGGCGCCATTTTCGAAGCCGATATAGACATTACCAACCCGCTTTTCTACGGATACTATACCGGCAAGCTTCCCATGTTCAAGGATAATAACCTATTCATGGAAAGAGCAAAAGGTGTCTATGCGAATCCACTTACATACGGAAGCGCTCCGCTCCTCAGTGGTTATATCTCCAAACTAAATTATCCCAAAATGAAAAACACCTCCGGCATTGGGATTTCTGCTGTGGGACGTGGACGCGTGATCGGGTTTACAGAAGATCTTGCCTTCAGGGCTTTCTGGTTCGGGACCAACAAGGTTTTGCTGAACGCTGTCTACTATGGTGGCTGGCTGAGTAATGAAACTTCCCGATAGGCTAAAGTTCAAGGTTCAAAGTTTCGTACGCGCAACATGGCATATTAAACTTTGAACATGAAAAAGAACAAAACGCTTTCCAGCGTTATTCTCTGGTCAGTCATATCGGCTGCTTTCATTGGTCCGGGTACTGTCACGACAGCGGCCATGGCAGGATCACTGTATCAGCTTGACCTGCTGTGGGCGGTAACCTTCGCCACGCTGGCCTGCATCATGTTGCAGGAAGTATCTGGCCGCCTAACCATCGTCAGCGGACTTTCACTGGGCCAGGCTTTGCAAAAAAAATATGGTGATAAAAGAGGCGCCTGGCTGAATATTTTGTTCGGCGGTCCCGTGATCCTGGGGTGTGCTGCCTATGAGGCGGGCAACATTCTTGGCGCCGTAGCCGGTCTGAATCTGATTTCGTCTGTGGACGTGAAAGTGTTAACGACAGGCATTTCATTGTTCTCATTTATCGTTTTATGGGCAGATAAACGCAACACCATCGGATGGCTGATGACATCTTTAGTGCTACTCATGGGGATAGCCTTTTTTGTACTGGCAATGAACCGGCCATTTTCATTGCTGCAATACGTATCCTCTTCTTTCACTCCAACTTTGCCTCCAGGCGCTGAATTGCTTACACTCGGCCTTGTCGGCACAACCATTGTCCCTTACAATCTATTCCTCGGATCCAGTATCAGTAAAGGACAAACCGTTCCGCTTATGCGAATAGGTATTGTCATCTCTGTGGTTATCGGAGGACTGATAACAGCAGCCATTCTTGTGGCAGGTTCTGCGGTTCAATCCTTTTCCAATTTCGATGAACTGGGAAAAACCCTGACAACAAACCTCGGACCGCTTGGCGGAGTGGCATTGGGCATTGGACTGTTTGCTGCTGGATTTTCTTCTGCCATCACCTCTCCTTATGCCGCTTCTACCATCGCTTCAACTGTGTTTAACTGGAATTTATCCAGACAAAGATTGGTATGGATATCGGTACTGCTGACAGGATTTGTTTTTGGAATCAGTGGCGTTAAGCCTGTACCAGTGATTCTTGCGGTGCAGGCCTTGAACGGGCTTGTACTTCCTTTGCTGACAGCCTACCTGATATTATTGGTCAACGACTCTTTGATTGTTGTTGAATACCGGAATTCCGGCTTCTATAATAGTATGCTCCTTGGAATATTTGGAAGCGTTTTGTTCATGGGACTGAACAACATCGACAAATCCGTATCAACCGCTTTATCATTGACGGGAACTCATTTCATGCTGATATTTGCGGTAACGATAGCCCTCACCCTTTACCTTGCTGTCAGGGTCCTTTTCTTTTCACATCAAAGGCCTGCCTGAAGATCAGGACACAACTTCGTCAAACGCTTTGACGAATTGTTTCATTTCATCGAGGGTACCAATGCTGACACGGCACCATTCTTTTCCCTGGTAATCCCAAACACGAATCTGGAATCCACGCTGTTGTGTTTGCTCCAGTATGGTCTTGCCGTCTTTGGGGGCCGGAAATAAAACCACATTGGTTAACGATTTTCCGTACATCCATTTTTTCTGATCCAGATAAGCCGTAAAGTAGTCCCTTGCTGCAGCATTCATTTTACGCGTATAGGACATGAATTCTTCATCGCCCAAACTCACTTTAGCTGCTGCAATTACAGCCTGATTGAGAATAGTGCCCGATTGATATTTTGCCAGCTTGCGGATCATATCCGGTTGGCCGATCACATAACCCAGACGCAGACCGGCAAGCCCGTAAATTTTAGAAAACGTCCTTGAGACAATAACGTTGTGTCCCTGACGGACCAACTCTACCATTGAAACCTGCTGGGCTGGTTCCAGGAATTCCAGGTACGCTTCATCTGAATACACCACTGCCTTCTTCGACATATCCAGGCAAAAACTCTTCAACTTTCCAGGGTCGACGATGGTGCCCGTGGGGTTATTGGGATTGACAACAAAAATGATTTTGGTATCCTGTTTTACAGCCGATGCCATCGCATCCAGATTATGCACCAGATTTTGATCAAGATTAACTTTATCCCATCGCGCATTAAACTTTTCCGCAAAAGTCATCATCAATGCAAATGTGGGCCACGCGGAAAGAACCGCCCCTCCTTCCAAACCAGTACTCATTCCGGTTAGGGCCAGCGTTTCACAGGATCCCGCACTCAGCAAAATATGATCAGGACTTACCCCTTCTTTATTCGCCAGAATTTGTTTTAACTCCTCTGATGATTCAAATGGGTAGCGATTTCCTTCCGCGATAGCAGTCTTAATTGCTTCTCTTGCCTTCGGCGAAGGTCCATAAGGATTTTCATTTGATCCCAGCCGGATCAACTTCAACCCGGACTTAAAGACATCAAACTCCCGCTCAGCCTGACTGGCAGGGGCTGCCATCAACTCCTGAACCAGGGAAAGACTTAAAGGTATCGAGGCACCGGCTAACATAGCCGAGCGAAACCAATCTCTGCGTGTGATGTTTTTCATAGAAAAAAAATTAGTCAATAAATATACTGAAATAAAAGACGACTATTATCGCCAGGGATTTCGCAGGGTTGCGGTCACATACGGTTCGCCATCGAGCACAATCATGGGATCGTTAACATTTTTAGGATGATTTCTTTTCTCGAGACGGTATGATCCCTGACCCGAAGTGGGTGAATTATAATAAATCCTGTCACCCTGAACATACCACGTACCCCGGTCATCTCCCTGTGAAGCTGTTCCACCCGAGATAGTCTCCGTGTTCACACTTCTTGAACTCTCCGCATGATACACATAAGAGCCATCACCATTGAGGGTTATGCAACGGCTGGTTTGTGAATTGGTATTCATATTCAAATAGCACCATGTTCCCACCAATTCCTGAGCCACATTGCCTGTTCTGCCCGTGTGTTGGCCTGCACCAGCGCCTTCCACCCGGTTGTAGATCACATTCTGCCCATTGGCTGACAGTGTCAGCTGAGTTCCCTTTACAGAATAGGCAAAGGTCGCATTGCCCTGGGCACTTTTCAGTATAACATTCCCCTGGGAAACCTGGTAGGGAAACAGGTTACCCAGATACACACACTTGCCATCCGATTTAAATTCAATCATTTCACCATTCCCGGACCAAAGACCTATAAGTTCAATTGCTGTATTTCTTCCTGTAGGATTGGGTGGATCCCCGGGAGGATTAGTCCCCGTTGTTTCGGCAACCGGTACACCATTCCGTGTAAATTGAATCTGTCCGTCAAGGTCGCCACCAGAGAGGGTAAGGGTATTAGCCTGTAGGCTAAAAGTATACTTTGTTGTATTTCCGGAAAGCGAAATGGAAAGTACATTCCCTTGCGCGGAATACCGGATAGACTCTCCGTCAAATTCTCCTGAACCATCCTGATTCAGCATCAGTGTCATTTGCGTACCCGACTGGTTGTTTTGCCAGATGCCGGTAATCTTACTTTGCTGGGTCTTCGCTCCAATTTGAGCCTGTGCCGCGCATGCCAGGCAGACAAGAATCAATATCGCGCCTCTGTATCCCATCGTCTAAATAATATTACTCAATTGTTCTTTTATTTTCTCCAGTTCTTCTTTCATCGCCACCACTTCCTTCTGCATTTCGGCATCATTCGCTTTCGAACCAATGGTATTGATCTCCCTCCCGATTTCCTGCGCAATAAATCCCAGCTTTTTTCCATTGGACTGGGGCTCATCCATGACTTTGAGAAAATAATCGAGGTGTGTTTTCAGTCGTACTCGCTCTTCGTTGATATCCAGTTTCTCAATGTAAAATATTATTTCCTGCTCCAGGCGATTTTTGTCAAACCCTTCCTCACCAAAAAAATCAGAGACACTTTTTTTGATCCGGGTTCTTATTTTTTCCACCCGCGACGGATCAATTTTTTCCACCCGCAACAAGAACCCGGCAATGGACTGAATGTAGGCTCTGAACTTTGAAGTGAGCGTCGCCCCTTCACTTTTTCGGAATGCATCACATTGATTGATCACATCATTCAGCGTATGGAGGAACTTTTCATATGCTTCAGCATCAAATGCTTCCCGTTCGGTTGCCATCTCCACATCCGGAGATTTAAGGGCCAATTCAAAAATACGGTCATAGGGCGCCATGACGCGATCAGCCAGTTTTTTAAGTTCAGCATAGTGTGCGGTAAAGGCAGTTTCATTATACCGTTGTACAATCTGTTGACCGGGGCCTTTCTGATATTCAATGGAAACAGAAACTTTGCCGCGTTCCAATTTGTCGGTTATCAGTGCACGAATCTCAATCTCTTTTTCAGAAAATACTTTCGGCAACCTGAGACTCAGATCCAGAAATTTGGAGTTGAGGGTCTTAATTTCAACCAGGAGCGAGGCATCACCAAGAGAGGTAATGGCCTGTCCAAAGCCAGTCATGGATTTAAGCATGAGAAATGGGTTACCGGATATTAATATTAGATAAAAATAATTGGAGGTCCGCCTGCTAAAAATCAAACCCGAGCGAAACCAATATACGCGGATCCTTTACTTTATAATTTTCAACAGGCCAGGCATAATCAAATTTAAGATAGTAGCCCAACATCATTGTCCTGAAGCCGAGACCATAACTGTATAACCAGGGATTCAGATATTGCTTCAGATTAATTTGGTAGGGTCCTTGTGTAATGAGTTCATTGCGCAGGGTGTTTTGAGAATCAACCGGTGGCGCACCTGTCCAACTGCTTCCAATATCATAAAAGGCTGTGAACTGCATGTTCCGGAAGAAATTGGAAGTGACCGGGCCACTGGCCAAAGCCCGGACCAGCGGCAAACGGAATTCACCCGATGCCATAGCCACCGTCGTTCCATACAGGGTAGCATAATCGAATCCCCTTAACGAAGTGGCAAAGTCAACGAAAAGCAAATTTTCATTGTATCCCGATTTTACATAAAGTGGATTTCTTACCCCAGAGTAATTGGTGACATAAGAGAACCAGTTGTCCACGCCACCCAGCACATATTGTTTGGGTGAATTGCCGAAGAATGTACCGGCGTATCCCCGCACAGCAAATACAATTTCTTTATAAATCTTCTGATAATGTCGGAGATCCAAAGCTACCTGAGAAAAACTGGCGCCGCTGTTTCCCAGGCCCTCGTAGTGCTGGAAGTTAATCTTGCCACGGGTTCCCTCTATCGTGTTCATCCCGGTGGTGACCGAATTGTCATATACCACTTCAGCTTTAATACCGGCATAGAATTGTTGCTTGGAAGGAAGATACACCGGCGGTGAAGCCACCTGCTGATCCGGACCGCGGTCGACAAAACTGGTGAACCCACCAAATGGTTTCAGCGCCACCCGTGTTCTGACGCTGATGGGAAGTGCAGCTCCAAACTCAATTTTTTGCCACGAATATTTCTGAAGCTGATCGTTTTGGCTCCAGAAAATTACTTTGCGGTCAAACCGGAAGCTAAAATCAACCCGGTGTTTGAGATATTGAAACTCGGTATACACATCCCCACTCTTCCAGTCAAAAGCAGTCTGAATGCCTCCGAAAATCCTGAAATTTTCCAGGATGTCATGCATTTCCATATCCAGTCTTATGCTGAATCCGCGCAGCGGGTCCACCACAAAATTGGTCGCGAAATTTTCATAACTGAATTTGGATTGATACGGGAATGGCCCTGTAATACGGCCGTTGTCTTTTGCTTTCATATACCGGCTGAGAAAAGTTTCGGCCGGCTTTTGTGTGCTGACCGCCTCATCTTCAAACTTATAATCATCCGTATTCAGGCCCTTATCATTTTTCTTCGTCGTCACCGGAAGGGCCACAGAAGGAATAACAGCAGGAACAGTATCCTTTTTTGCCGGAGCTGCATCGTCAAAAGAATAGTTGTCAATATTAATGTCACCGGTTTTTGATTTGACCTTCAGACTATCTCCGGAAGATGTCTTTTGAAATGCACTGTCCCTGGGTGCAGGTTTTTGAACCGTGGTGTCTTTGGGTTGTGGTTGCTGAACAGCGGTATCTTTTTTTAACTGCAGACGTTCATTGATCAATTGCTTGATGGAAACCCCTTGTCGCGTTTCTTTCTTCCTTCGTTCAGTGATTATTTTTGCCTGTTGTGTTTCCTTTCGTTTGGTCGCCGGTGTAAAAATCTGTCTCTCTACATTGAAATTTTTCTGGACAAAAATATCCTCAGTCAAATCCTTGGTCATGACAACCGCCAGTGTGCGCGAATTAAAATCAATGTCATATTCCTTAATGCTTGAGGGAAAATTACTGACTTGTGAATACACGCCTGTTTGCCGGTTGAAGCGAAAAAGATTGAGAATACCGCGCTGATCACTCAAGTAGATAAAATTATTTTCGTCGAGTGCCTTCGGATAAAAATCCATACTCAAAGTATTGGTGATCCGGCTCACCACATTACTTGTGGTGTCGAGGTTATAGGAAAACAAACTATAGTTTTTGGGTATTTTGGTAAAATCCTTGACAATGGTGTTGGTGGTATCTGTGGTCCGGTTCGAGCTGAAAATCACAGTGTTGGTGTTCGGAATAAATGAAGGATCAAAGTCATCAAACAGATCATTGGTCAGCCTGCGGGTTCTGTCGCGACGGCTGCTGATCAGAAAGAGATCGTTTTGACCTTCCATGTCCGCACTCATAACCGCTAGCCGTCCGTTGGCTGAAAAATTGAAGCTGCGGATATTGCTGAATTTATCCAACTGACGGGGGAGCGTACTGCGTGTCGTCAGGTCGTACAGCCAGAAAATATATTCTCCATACCGGGTTCCGATCACTCCCAATGTGTGTGAATCTGACCAACTCAGCAGGGGAATGTGATAATCAACAGCCTGACGAAATACTTTATTGCCGCCGGAAAGAATCATGGTTTCCTTTCCGTTTTCGAGCGATTTTACCAAGACGGTAAATTTGCCACGGTCATTTTCTGCATAGGCAATATTTTTGCCGTCCGGACTGATTTTTACAGTAGTATAAATTACAGACTTCCGATGTCTCGGACTAAATCGCTGTGAATCCGAAGGCGCTGCATAACTTTGACTGACCCGATCCTGTGCAGTGGAGTAATATTTTTTCCAGTCAGCAATCAGTTGTTTGAATCCAATACCCAGGGTGATGTAGATACTTTTCTGTTCATTTCGTATCACCCGTGTATAGTTGAGAATGTTTGCCACACTACCTTTTCCATAGCGCTCAACGATGTAATTCCAGATAGATTGACCTACCAGCGCGGATTCAGTGCCGGTCAGTTTCAATGCCTTGTTAACCCTTCTGCTTTTTACAAGTTGCCGTACGTAATCATCCATCTCCGCATTCCATCCTTTGGCTGCGTATAGTGACGCCCCATCGATAAACCAATCCGGAAGATTCATCAGGACAGCGCGTTGAAACATATCTTTCAAACTGCCGCCGAACATCATTTCATTCACCATCAGATCAGCCACCTTGTAAATCAATTCTTCCTTAAATTCATCCAGCGTTCCCGGGTGTGCGATTTCAACATACGGCTTGATGATGTCGGATTGAATACCGATGTTGAATTGCTGCCCCATAATACCCATGTTGCTCTGCTGTAAATCCGTAACGGAATTATACAGGAACACTTTCGTCTTCAGATAAGGAGGATAGCCAATGAGATCGGTAATATGATCAAATTCTGACTCCAGGTACTGAATGGCTTCTGTGGCCACCTTGCGCCTTTCATCGTAATAGTAGACATCAAAATTATCGGAGCTTACATACTGCCAGTTGAACACGCGATACTGTACCCGGTTTTTCCCATAGGTCTCAATCGAGTGCTGGGAACTTGCCGGAAGTATGGCGATGAGGGATATTATCAGTACTGCCAGAACCCGGCAGAACACGCTTACATACATGGTTAAAATGACAATCACCCCGAATATAACGCTTTGAACCGAGAAATATTGACTTCACGCATCAACTCAACACGACCTTCCAACCAATCTGCAAGGTGATGGGAAAAATACGGGGCTAAACTTACACCTTTCGTCCCAAGACCATTAAACAGAATTATATTTTTATTGTCCGGATGCGACCCCAGTATTGGTTTACGATCGATAGTGGTCGGTCGAATACCCCAGTCTTGGTGAACAATTTCAAAGGGACACGGTGTCAATTCCAACAACTTGAGCTGAAGATTTTCGCGTCCTTCAGCCGTGACGCCATCGTCAAACGGAGGGCGATCATAGGTGGAGCCAATGTTATAAATATCTTCTGTGGAGCCGGGAACGACATACACACCACGGTTAAAGATGCATTCCATTCGGGTCGATATTCTGACGCTCAGGACTTCACCTTTCAATGGAATTATTGGAAGTTTTCTAAACCAACGTCCGGATAACGCTGAGACGCCATTACAAAAAATGATTTTATCAGCTTGAAGTCCGCCATAAAGGACACCATCATGAAATGCAATTTCTGTCTCATCGACCACTTCTTCCCGATAAGCATTTCTTTCAATAAGAAATTTTCTGACGGTTTCAGTCCAGCACTGAACACGAAGATAACCTGAGTGGGCCACCTCCACTCCTCCGAGCGGATTATTTACCTGGCCTGCAAAAGCCGGAGTTTCATGAAAGGCTTTAATATACGATTTCAGTTCATCTGAATTGTTCTTGCGTTTCCATAAAGACCTTTCATCAACTGATGAAAAGGGAATGAATATCGGAAGAGAATGAAAAAAATTTTGTTGCAGTACATGCGCTGCTGAAGTATAAAATTTTTCAAGAAATGGAAAGATGCTATCGGCCTCCCATGTCCGCACCAGGTACTTTCCGGTTACTGGATTGAAAAGTCCAGCCGCGACAGCAGATGCCTGATTGCTTGATGGAGAGTCATAGACCACCACTTTTTTCCCACGACTTATTAATTCCCAGGCAAGTGCGCTTCCCGCGAGTCCCAGCCCAACAATGAGGTAATCAATTTTTCGGTTCACAAAATATGGCGCTTCCGCTGATGCGAATATACTTCCGGGGAGGTTTAACTTTTCCTGTTGGCCAGGTACACACCTCCCACAATAGCCGCCATGCCAATAAAATGGCTGGAATACAATTGCTCGCCATCCAGGACGCCCCAACCAACAGAAACAATGGGCAGAATATAAGTCACGGTACTGGCAAACAAGGGAGTTGTAATCTTGACCAGTTTGTTGAAAATAAATCCCGCCACCACCGTGCTCATCAAAGCCAGAAGAGCAATGAAACCCAATGCTTTCCATGCCCCCGGCACAGTGTCGAGCTTCTCAATGAAATTCGTAAACCCAAAAAGATAAAGCGCAGCCAACGGCGCGACCAGAGAAATAGAAACACTCGTGAGTGTGAGGGAGCGGACTTCCGGGATATTAAACTTGATAAAATTGAGATTCAGGCCATAGCACATACAAGCCACCACAATCAACAAACCATACCAGTTAAAACCCGCCACCTGTCCTCCAGAATGGGAAATCATCAGCAACACAGTTCCCACCAGTCCTATAAGTACGCCCAGCACAGCAGATCTTTTGAAAACCATGTTGAAAAACAATGCCCCAACAATCATGGTCCAAAGAGGAGAAAGGGTATTCAGAATACCGGCAATGGAACTGTCAATATGACGTTGGGCCGTGGTGAAGAGAAATGCAGGAATAAAAACACCGAGCATACCCGACAAAAACAATTTAGCCGGGTGACTCGCATTGATCTCCTTCATTTTGAACAGGGCCAGGGGCAACAGGATGACCCCGGCGATAGTCACCCGCAGGGATGCCACTTCTGCCGGCTCAAAAGCCACCAGTCCTCTCTTCATGAGAATGAATGAAGTGCCCCAGATCATAGACAGGATCAGCAGGAGAAAAATAGCGAGCGGACGGTTCTTATTTTCCATTTTGAATTAACCAAATACTGAATATCGAATCATGAAGAACGACTCATCATTCGTATTTGTTCCTTGTGGTGAAAATTTCAGGCCAATATGGTTTGGAGTGAGTATACTTCCTGGATTTCGTCCAGGATGGCATGCACTTCAGTCCCGGTGTCGGCTTCAACCAATCGCGCGCGATAGGGCTTAAAATCAGGAATGCATTTGAAATAATTTGAATAATGCCGACGCATTTCAAAAATACCCAGGCGATCACCCTTCCACCGGATTGAAAAATTAAAATGCTCCCGGCAAACACGGACACGCTCCTCAATACCGGGAGTGGGCAACATTTCACCGGTTTTCATGAAATGCTTGATCTGTTTAAAAATCCAAGGCGCACCAATCGAAGCCCGGCCAATCATAATACCATCCACCCCATATCGATTTTTATACTCGACTGCCTTCTCAGGTGAATCCACATCGCCATTACCAAAAATGGGTATCTTAATCCGGGGGTTCTTTTTAATTTCAGCTATCAACGTCCAATCGGCATCGCCTTTATACATCTGAACTCTTGTGCGTCCGTGAACGGTCAGCCCCTGAATGCCAATATCCTGAAGACGTTCTGCTACCTCAGTAACATTCTTTGTTTTATCGTCCCAGCCGAGCCTGGTTTTTACTGTCACAGGAAGTGAAGTGCACTTCACAATAGCCTCCGTCATCTTCACCATTTTTGGAATGTCCTGAAGAAGCGCTGCGCCGGCACCGCGACACGCAACTGCCTTTACCGGACAACCATAATTGATGTCGATAAGATCAGGGTTTACAGCTGAAGCAATTTCAGCAGAGCCTACCATGTTGCCGATGTCTCCTCCGAAAAGCTGAATGCCGATGGGACGTTCATATTCAAAAATGTCAAGCTTCTGACGGCTCTTGGCCGCATCGCGGATCAGACCTTCCGAAGAAATAAATTCTGTATACATGAGGTCAGCCCCTCCCGCCTTGCACACTGCGCGAAAGGGCGGATCACTGACATCTTCCATAGGCGCCAGCAAAAGGGGGAATTCTCCCAATTCAATGTTTCCGATTCTTACCATTCAATGAGTAGTACTATACTTTTCTCCTGCTTAAGAAGTTTTCATGGCCCATTCTCATTAAGAATTTGCCATATTTGCCCGCAAAAATAGCCAAAATAGAACACATGCACGCTCCTCTTATTTCGGACAGACCACCATTGAAATCCTTGCTCCGGATTCTACTGGTGATCGTGCTTTTCGGCTGGACCATACTCGGACAAGTCCTTGGCGTGGTGGTGGCAGCATTAGTCTATGATGGCAACCTGATGGAGGCACTGCAGGATCCAATTAATCATCCCGATCTCCGTAACACGCTTCTCCTGTCTCAGTTTGTCGCCGCCTTTACGGGATTTATTTTTATGCCCTGGTATTATCTTAAGGTGTCGGAAGGTCGAAGCCTGGCGATTTTTTTTAGAAAAGAGTTAAAGTGGCCCTTGCTTGCAGTGGTAATTCTGATCGCTGTGGTGGGCCTGGGAATTGTGCTCTCTCCTGTAGTGGAATGGAACGCCGGTATTCAATTTCCGGATTGGATGGCAGGATTCGGAAATTGGGCGAAAGAAACTGAAAAAATGGCTGAAGCACTGATTGAATCGCTTACTGCCAATCTTACGCCTGTCACTTTTATCGTTACATTATTGGTTGTGGCCATTCTTCCAGCGCTTGGAGAAGAAATTGTATTCCGCGGACTCATTCAAACCGAACTTACGCGGGCCTTAAAGAATCCTCATGTCGCCATCCTGATTGCAGCCATCTTTTTCAGCGCATTTCATTTGCAATTCCTTGGATTTGTGCCGCGTCTCCTGATAGGGATGTTCCTTGGCTACTTGTATTATTGGTCTGGTAATTTGTGGATCCCGGTATTGGGGCATTTTTTTAATAATGGTCTTCAATTAACTGGCCTGTACCTGTATCAGAAAGGTGTATTGAGTTTTGATATGGGGGAAACAGATAACATCGCGCCTTGGCCGCTCGTAGGAATCTCCCTGGTGCTCACGCTGGCATTACTTGTATATTTGAAGAACTATTTTCAATCCCGATTATCCACCGCGAGTGACGTCCCTCAGCCATTACAGTAATCTTACCCAGCGCATAATCACTGCAGTCTTCGGCGCTGCTGTGATTGTCAGCGGCATCGTTTACAGTGAATGGACGTACTTTCTCATATTTTTTATTATCTGCTTTCTGACATTACGGGAATTTTATGCCCTTGCTGGTCTCGATGGTATGGTGGTCCAAAAAACATTTGGAACGCTTTGTGGATTATGTATTTATTGTCTCACTTTTTTCATTGAGCGTGAGCATATCTCTTACCGGTATTACTTCTTGATCTTTCCTCTTATTTCATGCGTGTTCATGATTAAACTCTACAAAAAATTTGAGCGGAAGCCCTTCACCAACATTGCCTATACGCTGCTCGGAATTTTCTATGTGGCCGTACCCTATGCTTTGCTCAACATTGCGGTCTTTGAAAGTGGCACCTATCACTTCGAAATCATCTTTGGCTGTCTCTTCATTCTCTGGGCCAGTGATACAGGAGCCTACATTGCAGGAACACTTTTCGGTAAACGAAAATTATTTGAACGCATCTCGCCAAAGAAAACCTGGGAAGGTGCCATCGGTGGCGCAGTTCTGGCTTTTGGTTTCGGATTTATGATGAGCCATTTCTTTGACATCCTTGCCTTTTGGCAATGGATGACCATCACAGCAATCATCATTGTCGGCGGTACTTACGGTGATTTAATAGAATCCCTTTTGAAACGCAGTATTGAGATCAAGGATTCTGGCACAAGTCTTCCCGGACATGGTGGCTTTCTCGACCGGTTTGACGGACTCCTCATTTCAGTACCCTTTATTGTGGCCTTCCTTGAAATTTTCTGATCCGGCTCTGATTTCAGAATTTTCCACCACCCTATTTTAAGTTTGCCATTAAAAATTATGATTCCCGGCCGATAGGCTACTGATAATTCTGCACCTGAAACTAACCCCATTCGGCCCGGTCAAACGACTAATTTCTATATCTTTGCAACCGTTTTCGGAGAGGATTATGGGCTAATTTGTGACCCGTTTCCTGCTTCAGACTCAGAATTTAAATTTCAAATATCATGGCATACATCGAACCCGCCCCACTACTTGACAAGGAAAATCCATTTGAGGCAATGATGTCCCGCTTC
>DAOMZK010000008.1:0-16987 GCA_035438035.1 Cyclobacteriaceae bacterium
CTGCAACAGGCTGGCCATGGGGTATTATCTCCAGCATGATTATGCTTCAGCAGCTCGATATTATCAAAAAGCGATTATCGCCAATGTCCACAATTTTGAGAATACCAACTTTGATTCATTTCCTGAAAATCCAGACTTCCTCGATTATTACGAACTGATCATAGCCTATACGGCAAAGACCGATTTGTACACGCAACGCGGCGATCGCGCCAGTTTGTTGCTGGGCATAAAACAACTGGATGCCACCGACAAAATTTTGCTGGAGAAAGCACAGCACCTCAGCAATGCAAAAGACCGGCTTGAACTCGCAGAGGTAAATTCCTTTTTTACGGAATCAGGACTTTTGCTGACCCATAAATTATATACTGTCTCACGCGACCAGGCACACCTGGAAAAGGCCTTTTATTATTCCGACCGCAGCAAAGCCAATGAATTATTCGCCGACATCAAAATGAGTCGGGCGGGCGCCGTAGGCCGAGTGCCGAAAAAAATAGTATCCCGTCAAACTGAAATCACACGGAGGATGAACACCCTTCATCAGCAGGTTGCTTCCGCTTATGATGCTCAGAATCAGCCTCTCATCACCAAACTCAAGGCAGAAGAATTTGACCTGACGAAGGAACTGAATGCCCTCGAGACAGAAATGGCAGCGTATTCACCGGCCTACAGCGCCCTTAGCAATCCACGCTCACTTCCGCCCTGGTCTGAAGTAAAGAAATCTCTGGATGCTAAAACTGCCATTGTCTCCTACACGCTGACTGATTCAGCCAAGTATATTTTAATTGGCAATTCATCCAAACTTATTCTGAAAGAGATTCCTCCAAAGACTGATCTGGACAAAATGGTCAGGGGATATGTCAATCAAATAAAATTTCAGGGGCCAGGTGTTCGGGCAGCGGCAATTCAACTCACCGAAATATTGTGGACACCGGTGGAGGCCGCTCTCACGGAGTTCGGAGGAATTGAAAATGTTATTATCATTCCTGACGGCCCTCTGAATTACCTTCCCTTTGAATCACTCGGAAAAGATCACTACCTCATTGAAAAATATACCATTCACTATCAACTCTCCGGTGCCCTGCTCAGCAATACCGCACAAAATAAAACTAAAAACAAGCCATCCTTTATAGCCCTCGCACCTGTGTTCGCAGACAAAGAGACAAACTTTGTGAATAAATCCTGCGAGCGCTTTGTAAAAATGGCCCATAAAGCCGACACCACCAGCAGGGCCTTCAGTTTGACCGGTGATTACATTGCACCATTGCCTGCCACCGAAACGGAAGTGGAACAAATCAATCAGATTCACATTGACAAAGGAATTTTTACAAAATACTTTACCCGGGAAGCGGCTAGAGAGGAGTTGATTAAAAAAGGAGAGCTCAACGATTTCGACTATATTCATTTTGCGACGCATGGGTTTGTCAACGCGCAGTATCCTGAATTATCCGGGTTGCTGCTGACGCAGGATGCCAATTCTGCAGAAGACGGCATTCTCTATACCGGGGAAATCCTCGGACTCAATCTCAAGGCTGACCTTGTTACCCTTTCTGCGTGTGAAACGGCCCTTGGAAAAAAAGTGGCGGGTGAAGGTGTCCGCGGATTGACGACTGCATTTCTGTTTGCCGGGGCAAAAAGTGTAGTGGCCTCACTCTGGAAGGTTGCTGATGAAAGCACCTCGATCCTCATGATCGCATTCTACACCGAGCTACTTTCAGGCAAGGACAAAGCCTCTGCTCTGCGGGCAGCAAAGTTGACGCTCATCAACGGCGGAAAATATTATCATCCCTTTTACTGGGCACCGTTTGTACAAATTGGTGGAAATTAAGCCAGCCTGATTGACATCCCTTAAGGATCCTCCTACCTTTGACGTTCATCCCGGCAGAAATCAGAATGGGAAAAATCTTTCGCCTCCTTCAATATGCTAACATGCTCAGCCTGGACATTGTAGCGGGGGCTGTTATCAGCAGTGCATTCTTTGCAAAACTCCTTGCCGTTTCCATACTTCCCTTCGGATACATCACACTCGGATTAACAGTCTGGATAATTTATACTGCCGATCATTTACTGGATGTCTGGAAAAATCCCAAACCGGCATCTACCGAAAGACACAGACTACACCAGCAATATTTTAATGTACTGGGAGTCATATTAGTTTTAGCGCTTATAATAGTGGGTATCGAAGTTAATTTCATTCGACAATCGGTTTTAATCGGCGGCATTCAGCTTTCCATTCTTGTCGCCATCTATTTCATTGCGCAAAAGCATTTGAAGTTTCTCAAAGAAATAGCGGCAGCCATACTCTACACCGGCGGAGTACTCATTGCTCCCTTCTCTCTGTTGGATGGAGGACTGAGTCCCGGACAATTAATTATCGTAGTCCAATTTTTTCTGACGGCGCTTGCCAACCTGCTCATGTTTTCACTGTTCGATTTAAAAAATGATTTCGAAGACAGCCATCCTTCAATTGCCATCAGTTGGGGAGAATCTACCACCATGATTTTACTCACAGTTGTATTTTTAATCCATGCCGGATTAAGTGTGATGTATTTCACTGTTTATCCCGGCAGTCTTTCTGCCGGGTCCGTCATACTCGGTATGAACGTTGTGTTGATCCTGATGGTCTTAAAGCGAAATTATTTTACAATTGATGACCGCTACCGGGTCATTGGAGATGGAGTATTCCTGCTTCCCTCCATATTTATCCTATTCGGATAATTATTTCAAGTCGGGTACTTTGAGTACCATAACCATTTCCTTGGAAGTAATGCCGGCTTCCTTCTTGATTTTCTGAAATTCCTCAGATGCCATCATTTCGCGGAGTTTCTCCACATCATCAGTAGCCAGTACAACTCCGACCATAGTTTGGTTATCGGCATCAAGAAAAATTCCCCTGAGCTCAAGCCCGGCATTGATACGCCGTTCTTCACCTGCATCAAAAACCCTTTTCCACGTTTCATAATCCTCTACATCGTGCGTAATCTCTACGCGATACATTTTTTTTGTAGGCGCATTCCTGCGGTATTTTACATCAAAATAGGTTATAACAGGTTCCGATGATACGCCGGCACGTTTCATCATCTTTCTCATCTGTTCAGAACTAAATTTTTTTTTCGCGTCCTCATGACTGGCACTAAACTCATACACCGTCACCAGGTTGGGGTCCTCCGGACTTACATACAGGCTGATGCGGGCGGCAGAGTCAGATACTTCTTGGTACACTTTCAGCCACTCAGAAAAATTGCGAACTGAATGGGTTATCCGCATGGCCGTCTTTCCTGTATAGACTGTTTCCGGCTGACCAGAAGGTTTGCTGCCGCAGCCGGAGAGAAAGAGCATCGCCAGAATTACTTTTTGGATCGGATTGTGAAACCCTTTCATCGTTTCGTGGTTGGCCTTACGAACCTATCAATTATTCTTAATACGTACAATACAGCAATTAAGACGGTTATTGAGCTAAAGTTATTGGAATACATCCGTTTTTTTCGGAGATTCCAAGCACTTAATCACCCCCAAAACCTTAAACTATGAATTTGATCGAAAGAGCCAAGAACATGATCGTCACTCCAAAAACAGAGTGGGACGTTGTTGCCGGGGAGTCTGATACATTGTCCTCTGTATTGACCTCGTACGTCATCTGGCTGGCTGCTATTCCTGCTGCCGCATCCCTTGTTGGTAGTTTCCTTCTTACCCAGGCAACCGGAATATCATTGGGCATCAAGACAGCCGTCATCGCTTATGTTGCGGCCATCGCCGGCTATGTGATAACAACTTACGTGGTTGACTTGCTTGCCGGTAACTTTAAATCAGAAAAAGATCTTAACAAATCAGCCCAACTGGTGGCCTATGCTTCCACCGCAAGCTGGATCGCGGGCATATTTAACGCACTTCCCATTATCGGCATGCTGGGCTCTCTGGCCGGCGGCATCTATGCTATTTATCTGATGTACCTGGGACTTGGACCCATAAAGAAAACCCCGGAAGATCAGAAAGTACTGTACCTGGTAATCGTTTTTGTTGTCATGATTGTAACCTCCATGATCCTGGCTTCATTGCTTCGAATGATTTTACTTGCGGGATCGATGTGATTCATAACAACGCTCTGGCAAAGAGTCTCGTCAATTTGGAAACCACTTTATTGAGACCCGCACCTTCCCTTAAAGAAAATCAATGAGAATACAATTTCTCCACTAACCAGGTATTCATCCTCTCTGTTTGCTCGGGATAAGTCCAATGCCCGGTCTCAAGCACCAGGTTGAGTGCTTTTGGCGCAGTGATAACATTGTAAGCTGCATACATTGATGTCGGTGGACAGGTCTCGTCGTTGAAACCCCAGGAATACAAGCCCGGCACTTTCAGTTGTCGCGCAAAATTCACTACATCATAATATCCCATGGTTTCAATTTTCTCTTTTGAATTGTTGTACACCGCGTTGTCCTTATTAAACATGTGGGGCCACCCGCCGGCACGACCATTCAGGTAACCGGTTACATCACTCAGGGCCGGATAAAATGCTCCCAAAAATTTCACTCGTGGATCCAGGGCAGCCGTAACGATAGATAATGCTCCACCCTGGCTTCCGCCGGTAACCGCCAAATGCGTACCATCATACTGCGGCAAACTCACGAGAAAATCGTTGGCCCGTACACAACCTATATACACTCGCTTGTAATAATACCGGTCTTTATTATCAAGGAAGATAGTCCAGTAACTGTTGAGTCCGCCCGCAATGAGATTGCTGTAAACATTTATATCCATGTTTACCGGAATTCCATGAATACCAATCTCAAGCGTGATCACTCCCTTTTCAGCCGTGGCAATATCCCCATTGTAAGGCCTGATGCCCGCACCCGGCACGCGCAGTAGCGCGGGGTATTTGCCTTCCTTTTTCGGAACGCAGAGGATTCCATACAGCCTTGCACCAATACGGAAGTTCTGAATGTTGACATGATACACATTCACATTTTCAGTGCACCGCTCCGGCATTAACGTCATTCGCGCATCAAGCGGAATCTTTCCCAGTTCAGTCTTCGCATTATCCCAGAAAGAGACAAAGTCAGCCGGATTGGCAATCGTAGGTTTGATTGCGCCGGGGTCAAATCCTGCAGTGGAAAGACCACGGTATTCCTTACCCTCATAAGTAGCAGTGGCAACACATTGCAAAAAACCTGCTGACTTTAAAGTGAAAGCCGGTATTGAAAATATTCCTGTTGCCGACAAGGTGGAATCCTTTTTGAAGGAATCCATTTTTTCCGGGCCAACCGTGTATTTGATTTTTACATTCTTCAGTGGGTTGCCGTCTTTCAATACAGTGATGGTAAATTTTACTGGTTCATTGGGTTTGTAAAGCCAGTCGGTGTGATCCGGTGCCACGACTACACGTACATAGGTTGAAACTGGCTGACCTGTTGCGATTACGAATACGGCGAGGTAAAACGTAAATAAAAGTGTGATTTTTTTCATCTGGATTAATGTTGTGAGTGGGTATCTAAAGTAACACACTCAGCGGGTTAATTACAATTCCAATTTTGTCAGGCGGCTTGCCCTCCAATCATTTTATGAATATCTTACCATTAAAATTGTTTCAATTACTGAACCTCAAATCCCAACAACCCATGACATCACGACGCGATTTCCTACAAAAGCTGGGTCTTACTGCTGCAACCATACCCATGTTGAGTTTCAAGGATGAAACTTCGGCAATTTCTATTCTTAATCCGGATTACGAAGGGCCTGTGCTCCGGGTAGCCATAATGGGGCTGGGCAGCTATGGAACAAGAGTCGCGGAAGCCATGAAAGGCTGTACCAAAGCCAAACTCGTGGGTGTGGTCAGTGGCACGCCATCCAAAATCAAAGATTGGCAGACGAAATTTGACATTCCGGAAAAGAATTGTTACAACTATGAAAACTTTGATAATCTGAAAAACAATCCTGATATCGATGCGGTGTACATTATCACACCCAATTCCATGCACAAGGATCAGGCTATTCGTGTGGCAAAAGCCGGCAAGCATGTGATTTCGGAAAAACCCATGGCCCTTAACGCAAAGGAAGGCCAGGAAATGGTGGATGCCTGCAAAAAAGCGAATGTAAAACTGCTCGTGGGCTACCGCATGCACTTTGAACCCAAGACCCTCGAAGTCATCCGCCAGCGAAATGCAGGCGAGTTTGGTAAAATAAAATTCTTCCAGGGATTGTGCGGATTCAAAATCGGCGATCCCACACAATGGAGATTAAACAAAAGCCTGGCCGGGGGCGGTGCCATGATGGACATTGGAATTTATGCCATCAACGGATCCCGTTACATGGTCGGTGAAGAACCGATATGGGTAACCGCCGAAGAAACGAAGACCAATACTGAGAAATTTAAAGAAGGTGTGGATGAAACGATAATGTTTCAATTGGGTTTTCCCAGTGGTGCAGTTGCCTCATGCTTGTCGACCTATAACATGAATAACCTCGATCGCTTTTATCTCAACGGTGAAAATGGATGGGCGGAAATGCAGCCGTCTACTGGATATGGTCCGATCAAGGGCCGTACGAATAAAGCTGAGCTGGAACAGCCCCACAATACCCACCAGATGGTACAGATGGAAGAAATGGCCGGCATTCTCCTCGAAGGCAAGCAACCCATCGTGCCTGTGGATGGTGAAGAAGGTCTAAAAGATCTTAAAATCATTGACGCGATTTATGCTTCAATCAAAGCCGGCAAGCGGGTGGATCTTAAATAAAATGAAGCGTTCCCTTTTCATTGCATTCATCTTGGTTGGTCCATTTTTTAATGTCGGGGCACAGGACGTCCGGACAGCTGGGGCGTCAGAGGAAGAGTCAGTCCATAAAGGTGCTGTCCTGCTGGGCGCCTATTTTAATTTCTCTCTTTCCACTGTCACCAAGACTAGAGTCAATCGTATTGATACCCAATCCGATGTTACCCGCATTGGTCTTAATCTCAACGGTGGCAAGATGCTGTCTGATCATTGGGGCCTTCTTCTCAGTGTCGGTTACCTGGAATCCAATGCCACCACTCCGGTCACGTTTTCCGGGAAATCATATACCTTCGAAGACAATACTTCCAACTATGTCATTTCACCCTCCATCCGCTATTACAAGTTAATCAGCGAGGCAACCTATTTTTTTGTTCAGGGCACGGCCAGTATCAGCAGGGGAACTGCTGACTCCGATGAGCTTGATGACAACAACAACATTGTTCATCTGAACTTCAACACAAGAGGTTGGGCCGTTAATATCAGTCCGGGTTTTTCTTACTTCATGACAAAAAAACTGAGCACGGAAATCTCCATTGGGATTTTAGGATACTCTGTGTTTAATGGAGAAGATGGCAAGGGGAATCAAACTGAAACCAAGACTTTTCAAACTTTACTTTATTTGAATTCCGTGAGTTTGGGATTTGTATTTTATTTGTAGTGATGACCCTTACACCCGAACAAAAAGAACACGTAACCGAGCTCATTGAATTCGGTGACAAGCTGAAAGCCGTTCGTTACCTGAAGGAGACTTTATCTATTTCCCTCGACCAGGCGCTGGTTTTAGCTGAGAAAATTGAGGCCGAACTTGAATCTCCGGCTCCACCCACTTTGGGCGAAGATGGGCAACCGGTTAAATCTTCCCCCGGAATCAATGTGGGCAAAGTTGTCGGCAGCATCTTCATGACCGTCGGCGCCATTATGCTGGGCATTGCGGCCTATGTGGTTTCTTCACATTACAAATTTGAACAACGGGCACAAAAAGTGAAGGGGACTGTGATCGACTATCATTCTTACGAAAGTAAAAATGATGATGGCAGTTATACCACTATGTACACTCCTACGTATGAATATTCCTTTAATGGAAAATCTTATAAGTATACCAGCAACACAAGTTCATCGTCACAGGAATATCAAATCAATGATGCCGTTCAAATATTAGTTGACCCGCTCGATCCACAAAATCCGCTCATCGATAATTTTTGGGAGAAATGGTTTCTTCCTGTGTTATTGGGATTCATGGGAACACTTTTTGGAGGGTTGGGATTTATGGGGTACTGGGTTTTGGGGAGAGAGAACTAACCTGCCTTCGCGAGGCGCTACGGCAAGTGAACTTTTCTTGTGCAGACAACCTGACTTTGAACGGGAAACGAGGCTCGAACTCCCGCCTTCGCGAGACACTACGTCGGCACGGCGCGACTAATCTTTTTTAACAGCATATTCTAATGAGCGGGAAACGAGGCTCGAACTCGCGACCCTCAGCTTGGGAAGCTGATGCTCTACCAACTGAGCTACTCCCGCTTTTACCCGAAACGTCTTGCGGAGGCGGTCTTTGCCCCCTGCGAACTACTATCAACGACCAACGAAATTATTAATGTCTTGCCAATAAACAATCCCTAAAGTTTAAAGAAAATCCTTTTTCGATACAGAAAATAACACATCCCCCATTCCAACCCGAAAATACAAAGTGAAGTGGCCACAAGCGTAAGTCCTTCCGGTACAGCAATAGATCCCATCAGACTGTTGGTGACAGCACTCACATATCCATTAAACCATCTGTGACCTACAATTTCAAAAAACAGGTAAATAAAAATGGAGTTCATTCCTACAATGGTGAAAAATGAAAGATACTTTTTGTGATTCATCACATCAATCCAGCCGTAGCAGGCTGCCAGTCCCAATACACACCAGCCTCCTGAAGCCAGTATAAAGGATGAGGTAGCGATCCGTTTGATGATTGGCGTGATGGTCATGTCCAATCCAAAACCAAGCGCCAGGCATACCATGCCCACTACCACCAGTTTCTTTATTTTTTCAGCCGCCGGACTATCGGTCAACAATAGTTTCCCCGCCACAGCTCCCCAGATAGTATGGGCAGCAGTAGGCAAACAATTGATCGCTACCCAACCACCAGAATTGATTTTATTCATCAATAGCAGATCCATGTAATTTCCAAAGTTGTGCTGGTCGGCAAAGGGCTGGTTGAATCCTTCCACGTTTGTAAATCGGTACAATATTTCGGTTAGCACGAGCAGACCCACACTGATAGACAGTTGTGCCGGGATAGAAAATCGAAAAATCAGGAACGCCACCAGCGTCGTAAATGACAATTGGGTAAGTACATCCCAAAGCTCAAAAGACAATCCCTGCGGCCTGACAGCATAATCCAGCACACCCCAGAAAAACAGCCAGCCACTTCGCTTTAGCGCTTTAAGAAAAGAAGTACTCCACCAAACTCCTTCCATCTCTTGACGGTGTATTGAGAATGCCATAGCCGTTCCAGCCATAAACATGAAGCCCGGCTGAATTAGATCCCAAAAGCGCAGTCCATGCCAGGGGTGATGAAAGAACTGCATGAAAAACAATTGAACAGAACTGCCTTGCGACATTTTATACAGGTGTTCATACAGACCGGTACTCTCCAGCGCCAGCATCACCATGATAAAGCCCCGCATGAAATCCAGCGAGAGCAGCCGCATTTTACTTTGTGTTTCTTCCATCCGGTGCGAAATTGCTATCGTCAAGATAAAACAAAAAAAGTCAGGGTGACCTGACTTTTTTACTCACGGTTACTTTCTGAATTATTTTTTACGGATGTAGATGTCTCCATTGTAGTTCTTCATGGTAATTTCCGATCCGCCGCCATTTATATCGCCACGTTTCCATTCGTCGATCTTCAGTTTATACGTTCCTGATTTAGTGTCTTGCTGCTTGACCGGTCCGCTGCTGATAATATTCATATCGAAGCCCGTATAAATATCACCGCGCTCAGTCTTCATTTTAAAAGTTGCCTTCGTTGCTGCAGGAAATGAGAGATCAACATCACCGTTGTAGGTGGAGTATGACATGGGCGTTCCGTCCAAAACCTTGTCAAACGTTACCTTGATATCGCCATTATAAGTCGTGGCGACCACAGATCCGGATATATTTAACGCTGTGATTTCTCCATTGTAGTTCTTCAGTTCGACTTCACCTTGCACATTGGTAATGATCAGGTCACCATCATTGTAGGTACTCACATCCAGGTCCATTCCTGAAGGGATTTCAATTTCCAGGATGGTTTTTATATTCCATGAACCAGACTCCACCTTGACAACATTATTGTTTTCACTGGCTTCCAGTTCGAGCCCACCGCCGCTGATTCTCTTCAGGCCGTCCCGTGATGCGGGCTTATCTTCGTCGGAGTTGACATTAACATTGATGTTCAGCTTTGTTTTGTGCTTGTCCTTGTTCTTGCCATGATCATCATCGTCGTCATCACCCTCATCTCCTTTTGCTGAAGCGTATTTCACCAGCACGTCTTTCCGGGCCGATCCCTTTACCGTGATCGAGCCGTAGTTAAGGTGCGCTTTCAGCTTGCCCCGCTTAGCGAGATCGCTCAGCGGAATGGTAAACTCATTCCCTCCCTGCGCCTGGACCATCCAGGAAAAGATCATGAACATTACAAAGAGGATTATTTTTTGTGTTTTCATTTTTTTAATTCTTTAGTTGGGTAATCATTCATTCGTTGGATCATCATTCGTAAAATCTCATTTGTCAATTCAGTTTGCTTTCTCTTTCAAATACACATTGCCGTTGAAAGTTTCGAAGTCCAGCAGCGGGCCGCCCTGCCGAACCTTATACCGGTTGCCATTCACCTTGAAATGGATTCCATCACCGTCATTGTATTGCTCTACTTTCACTGCCATCGGCGTTATGTCATCTACAGAAGAATAGAATTCACCATTGAAACTTTTAAAAGTAAGCTGCGCAGCAAGGCCTTTACGGAAGTTTGCATTGATGTCTCCATTCAGCGTGTAATACCTCGAATCTCCGGAAGGGTTACCGGAATAATCAAGATCTACACTGCCGTTAATCGTCGAAGCATGCGTGGCTCCGGAAATTTCTTTAAGGCGTATGCTGCCGTTGATATTTTCAGCCAGCACCTGACCCTTGACCCCCGTGATCTCCACATCACCATTGTTGATTGTGGAGGCCAGAACATGAATGGATGCCGGAACTTTTATGACAAAATTCATTTCATAGTCATAGAGCTTGTCACATTTCCCTCCACGGCAGTCATTCCAGTTATAGCCCCAGCCATTCCACTTCTTTTGTCCCCTGTTCTTATCGATCACACGACCAAAGTCATTGCAAGCGCCCTGAACATACAGGATAAGGGAGTCGGCACGGTCCACCATACCCAATTGAATTTCCTGTTTGCCCTGATCCATACGCGCCTGGGTCTTGCCCTTGATTATTCTCTCCGCCTCTATCAAAATCTTATCTCCGGCATACCCTTCAATCTTTATATCCCCATTGATATTCAGAATCATCAGGGCATTGTTGGGAGCTTTCTTCTCAAATGACAATTCCTTTGTAATTTTTTCTGTGAATGTCTGCGCCATTCCCGTAAGGGAAATTGCCAAAAAGCATATAATCAATCGTGTCTTCATTTTCTAGTGGATTAAATCAACACTTCGATACTCTTTTTAAGTTTCGTCTTAACTTCCTTTGGTGTATTGTCATTGTCCAGGAGCTTCTGCAATTCACTCACCGACTTTCTTTCCTGTAATGCCACCATGAGTTCGGCAAGATTAAGTTGAACCAGCGGTGAATCCTGAAATGCTATGGAACGGATAAGTCCTTCCCTGACTTCGCTCTGGGCGGTATATCCGGTGAGCGCTTCAAGCGCAGCCAGCCGCACATTCACATTGCTATCATGATTAAGTGTTTGAAAAAGTGCATCCGTAACCTTGATGCTCACCCTATCCATATTGCTGGTAAGACTAACAGCCCTGAGTCGTTCGGTTGCGGATTCTTTTTCAAGCAGCGATATCATCATCATCTCCTTCAACTCGCTTACTTCATTGGTCAATTGCGTGACTTCCGGATTTGCGGATGGATGTTGAAGCCAATACCCACCCACAAATCCAACCAATACAAGTGATGCTGCAAAAGCCAGTCGTGGCCATAAAATGCTGAGATCAGGCAATGAGGGGAGCATGCCGCGGTTTAGTTTTTTCTTTTCTGCCGCGAGCATGGACTGAAATTTTGAATCGAGTTCAAGTGATGGTGATGGCGTCTCTATTTTCACAATCTGTTCGTCCAGCCTGCTCAATTCATGAAGCCGCGTTAATTCAATGACTCCCTTCTCAATCAACCCTTCCAGGGTCCTGATCTCCGCCGGGTCAGCCAATCCCTCATTGTACTTGGCAATGAGCTCTTCTATCTTATTCATTTCCATAACGTTATCTTTAATTCATCACTGAAGAATGACTACATCTTTTTTTCCAGTTGCTGATATACTGCTTTCAACTCTTGCAAGGCCCTGAATACTTTTACTTTAACTGCCCCCTCCGAACATCCCAGTATCTCACCAATTTCCTTATACTTCTTGTCCTGGTACTTGCTCAACAGCAGGACTTCTCTCTTTTCCGCCGGAAGTTTGTCCATCGCAAAAGTCAGCATCTGTTCTTCCTCATGATGTTGAATTTCCGTTGACTTGATTTCCTCATGCCCCAGTCGCTCCTGCCAGTTTTCTATACTCTCTTTAAGCTGGATCTTATTCTTACGATAATGATCATGGCTCACATTGCGGGCGATGTGAAACATCCATGTTTTAAAGTCGCCATCGCCCCGGAAAAGGTGTCGATACTTGATGATCCTGAGGAAAGTATTCTGAACCAGGTCTTCGCTGAGTTCCTGATCCCGGTTCATGCCGTAGAAAAAACCGTACAAAGGTTTCTTATAACGACTGAACAGCAGACCCATTTTGTCCAGGTCGCCATCGCGAACTTTCTCCATCAAAGCATTATCGGCAAGCGCTTCCAAATCCGGATTTTCAGGAGGGTTAACTGCAGGAATTTCGATTGGTTACAGAAAATGTACAAATCACCCCTGAAATGTAAAAATCAGGCAGTAAATAGCTTAATTGAAGCCTTTCTGCAAAGCTTGCTTCGGGGGAAAACCGGTTTAAACTTTCCTCAATTCCACTACCCGGTTGCGTTCATTCTGAAGTTCGCGTGACAGCCTGGTCTGCTTCTCGAGGGTCTTCCTTTTATACTCTTCAAACTCTTTCGAAAGCGCATCCATTACCTCGGATCTTTCACGTTGATACCGCAACATGCTTTTCATCTGAATTGAAATCAGGCCAGAAAGTGCAATCAGGGAACAAAGGACAATCAAGACAATGCTGATAAATGTCTTTTTACCGAACTCAATTCCCAAAAATGAAATATGGGTTCCCTTGAATTCCATACTCGACATGGAATCCTCCTTTTCTTTCCATTGTTTTTGCAAATCATTCAGCGCTCCTTCCAATCTGACAATTTCAGCGTGCGCTTGTTGCAAGGCAAGTCGTCTGGCTTTGATTGAGTCGTAGAATGTATGCCACGTTTTATCCAGTACATTCTCCCGGATCACCTTATATTCATTGAAAGTCTCTGACGTCAATTTCATTTTTTGATATTGTTCCATCAGGTTAAGGGATGATTCCTTTACTTCCGTAAGGGGTTGGGCATGTAATGCAATGGCGCACAAAAGGCCCGATAAGCAGATGAGGGTTTTCATATTGTCCCGTGTTTTTGCTAACGTAACTTTTAAATGACCGCCACGGAATAATATTTTTACAAGCTCCCCTTTTCTTCGCCAAATGATAGGGACAAGGCGATGAGAGGAAAGATGCACAATGCTCCCCTTCAATTCCATTCCCGGAATTGTTGTAAAATTGAGGGGTCCAAATACACTGGAAATGCTTTTGAATGAAACACATCTTCACCGCCAAAATTTACAAAGTTGGAATTAACCCCTGCGTAGAGGTGCCCTTGCGGATTTCAAAAAGCATGAATCCGGTAAAAGGATTCATTCCAGTAAGAGGAAAAATAAAGAATCACAGTTTTGAGCAGACACTCGTCCCGGTAAAGAATTCAAACTACCGGCTTTATGTAAACGGTCCGATGCTGAAGGGTGCTCAGGTAGTTGTGGGAGAAACGGTACGCTTTACAATTCAACAGGATACCACGCCTGGTGAAAAGAAATATCCAATGTCAAAAGCCTTCAGGGGCAAGCTTGAAAAAAATAAAGTAATGGCAGACTTTAAGAGATTGACACCTTCCCACCAGAAAGAGATTATCCGGTACCTGAACAATCTCAAAACTGAAGAAACCCTGAACCGGAATATCGATAAGATAATTGTTCAGCTAAAGGGGAAAAAAATCAAGATGGTTGCCTTACGGATTTCCTGATCCAGCCCCACGCTATTTAAACCGAAGTTTAAAATACAAAAGGGTCGACGCCAGAATCAAGGTGACCAGGTTGGCTGCGATCACGGGAATATCCATCTTCACAATTCCATACACCAGCCACAGGAGTACACCAAAGCAAAAAAAAGAAAACATCCCCAATGAAAGGTCTTTTGCAGAACCACTCTTCCACGTTTTAATTACCTGGGGCAAAAAAGCAATCGTCGTACAGGAGCCGGCGGCTAACCCGAGGAGTTGAACTTCATTCATAATTTTGAAAATTAAAATACAAATATACGTGCCAGCACGGAAACAGACCTTCTGATGTAAGGAATACGCCTTTGAATTTATTTATATCGATTGCGCTAAAAATAAATCTTACTGAACCACTGAAAAATGGATGATACTGAACCAGATCAGGTAATCCCAAAGCCACAGGATCCATGCGTATAAAAGAATTCTCATTCCTTTCTGTACAATCCTTGTCTTTAAAAAATGCAACGCCAAACCCGCCAGCAGAAATCCTGCAGACCAAAACATGCCGGCGAGAATTACCGATGGCCACACACTGTCACCGTGAAGGGTATCAATTGATTCCGGAAGCAAGGGGGCCACAGCATAGTATACCAGGTAACCGAGTGCGCCGAGTGACAGAAAACTTAACAATTCAGAGACTGCAAAAGCAATGACAGAAAATTTCGTCATTGAAGACCAGGGCTTCCAAATGGACTTGGTTGGTTGTGTGGGGGTCATTACCAGATTCTAATGCCCACCTGAAAGCTTTTAATTGTATTATATCCGGCGAAAACACTCAAGTATTTGCTGATGCCATATCCGGCATTGAGCCCAAAACCATATAGTGATTCCCTGTCTGTAACAATGTGAAAACTTTGATTGGTAGTACTATGGTTATAAATGAAATTGGTGTAATGGACGTCAACACCCATTGATACCTCCGCCTCCAATGACCATTTGCGGCTAACCACACGGCCATATCCCACATCGAACAAGACGAAATATTTACCCGTTCCATCAAAAGTCCCGTTGCTTGCCCAATCACTTTTGTATGCCAATCCCCGGCCGAAAGGAAATTGCATCGAAGCACCAACTTTGTATAGGTTTTTACCCATACTGAATACAAATTCTCCGACAACGGAATTGCTTGACGCATAACCCAATCCAGCACAATAGCTTTGTCCGTATGAGTCATAGGCCAATCCAATTAATCCCATAAAGAGGAACAGTTTTTTCACCCTATTGCACTATAATTATTCCATCTGCTTCAGGAGCGCATTTCTCCTTCCGGTTAAAAAACTCAAGGCCACCCGAATGCTCTCCTTTGCCTGATCCTGTCTGAAGGCATCCTTACCCAGAAAAAGTGATGCGTTGGCTTGTGTCGCATCCGCACTCACGCGCATCAACTCATCCGCAACCTGGTTTGTAATTTTTTCTATTACCTCCGGCGTAAGATCCAACAACATTTTCTTGAATATGCCGAGGTACTGCTGATAAAGAAATTCATTCATTGCTATGGACCGGTCGAGGGCTTCCTCGCTGGAGAATATTAGTTTATTCCTCAACCCCTGAACAGCATTGCGTGTTGCGATTCCTTCGTGTGGCGCAGGAAGCAATATGTCATCATAATCCCAGGGAATCACATCAAATAATCCGGTCTCGGGTCGTATATAAAGAAACACCTCGTCTGCATAGTCGCCATTCATTATAAGATAGTTGAAAGCCAGCCATTCAAAATAATGTTCCAGAAATATTTTATTTTTCATCTGGTCATATAATTCCTTGTCCTTGAATTTTTCAATATCACTGTAGAGGCTTGTGTACTGTTTCTTGTATTTCTTGATTTCTTCTTTCGATTCTGTTTCAATGTATTCATTGTGTATCTGGTGATCCACTCCTCGCCTCACCATATAAGGTGATTTTATCGACGCCGTATAGTGTTGGGGTTTTTCAACCAGCAGGTAGATGCCCTGCGGCTGATCATTGATCCACAGTGTGCAGAAGGTGTTGAATAAAGGGAATAAACCGTTTCTTGACATGGCAATAAAGGCCCATCGGTTGTGCCAAAGATTTTTATCCATGACCAGGTTAAGCAAATCAAACTTCTTGATTTTAGTCTTCCCTTCTCCGCCGTGCAGAGTGATGGCCTTATCCAGTTCAACCGAGAGTGATTTATGTTCAAACGTCAATGAATTATTTCCGCGGCTGTGCACCTCTTTGACCGCGGCGGTGTCCTTGTTAAAAAGGAATACCGGATTCTTTAATGTGACCCGCTGACCCTTCCCTTGCAAATTCGAATACTGGCTTTTTGAAATCCATATCTTGATTTCCGGAAATGTTGCAGATTCAGTTTGGCCGTAATTATTTTCAACGCAGGCCAGGATTGCCAATGAGAGCAAAATGAGCTTGACTGTTTTCATAAATGTGGGGAATTTTGAAATTATTGAAATTTAGCTGAACAGGCAAGTATTTTGCCAGGATTGCTGGATGAATTCCCTGCCAGCCAGCATTGGATTAAAATGGATGGAATGGTAGATTTGAGAATCAATTCATAAACGCTTATCAACTATGTCAAAAGGACAAGACAAAAAGAAGGAAGACAAAAAGAAACCGGCAAAGACGCTCATGGAAAAGAGAGCGGAGAAGAGAGCCAAGAGAGAAGGCAGAAACTGATCTCCTCAATTACTTCTGTTCCTGGAACAGCCAGTGAGCATTTTCATTGGCTGTTCTATCGTTTTTGATTTGCTTTATGATAATCCTGCAATGGCA